>CAYMJY010000001.1:0-3869 GCA_964391355.1 uncultured Dehalococcoidia bacterium
TGAAGCAGCTGAGGCAGATGAGCCTGTTGCTGAGGTGACTGAGGATGCTGAAGCGGCTAAAGCGGATGAAGGCGAGGACAAAGGATGATTCAAACTTTCTCTCGTCTCACTGTTGCAGATAATTCCGGGGCTCGCGAGATCATGTGCTTCAACATTCCTGGTGGAACTAGAAGGCGGTATGCTCGCGTTGGCGACGAAATTGTCGGATCAGTCAAAGTTGCACAACCTAATAGCGCTGTGAAAAAGGGTGAAGTAGTCAGAGCCGTGATAGTACGTACGAAGGCGATTACTAAGCGTGTGGACGGTTCTACTATTAGATTTGATGATAATGCAGCTGTAATTCTAAACGATGCCAAATTACCTAGAGGGACTAGAATTTTTGGCCCAGTAGCTCGTGAACTTAGAGAGCGAAACTATATGCGTATCGTCTCTTTAGCTCCGGAGGTATTGTAGATGGTTAGTAGAATCAAACGTGAGGACCTAGTAGAGGTAATCCGCGGCCGAGACAAAGGTAAACGTGGTACCGTTCAGCAAATCTCTACTCAAAATTCCTTAGCTTTTATAGAGGGTATTAATTTGGTGAAGCGTCATCAAAAAGCAACGGGAACAACTACTCAACAGGGCGGGATCATCAGTATTGAAAAACCCCTGCCTTTGTTTAAATTAATGCCTGTGTGTCCAAGTTGTGACAAGGCGACTCGGGTAAGTATTCGGGCATTGGAAGATGGAACAAAGGCACGTGTGTGTAAACGGTGTGATGGGATGTTTAGTTAATGGTAAGCGAAAATCCAAAACAACAATCGAAAGCGAAAAAACCTACAAGGAAGCCCAAAGCTGTTGAGGTTGACACCACTTCAGAAAATATAGTTGAAGATGCTAAGAAAACACCCAAAAACACTGTAGCATCTCAAAGCAAGAGCAAGGCTTCATCTTCTAGGAAAGTAGACTCGCAGAAGTCAAAAAAAGCTCCTTCTGAGCCCTTAAAAACTTCTACGAGCCAAAGGCCGCGACTTGAACTTCGATACGTCAATGAAATCAGAAAAATGCTAGTGGAAGACTTCAATTTCTCAAGCCCAATGCAAGCACCGAGATTCTCAAAAGTCGTGGTTAATATGGGCCTTGGTGAAGCTTTGACTAATGCTAAAGCGCTTGAAACGGCTCCTTGGCAGCTGGGTGTCATAACCGGGCAACACCCTGTTGTGACAAAGGCGCGTCGTTCAATTGCTGGATTCAAAGTAAGAGAAGGACAATCTATCGGATGTATGGTTACACTCCGTGGTAGTCGGATGTATGAATTTTTGGATAGATTAATAAATGTCGCCCTGCCTAGGATTAGAGATTTCCGAGGAGTATCTCGAAATGCGTTTGATGGTCAGGGTAACTATTCTCTTGGTCTACGTGATCAAAGTATCTTTCCAGAACTTGACTACGGATCAATTGACCGTTCAAGAGGATTGCAGGTGGTAATTAATACGACTGCAAAAAATGATCGAGAAGGGTTCAGACTTTTAGAGCTAATTGGTTTGCCCTTTGCACGAGAAGGACAAATTAGATAGGTCTAAGTGGAGATATAAAGTGGCTAAGAAAAGTAAAGTGGTAAAGAATCAACAAATCAAGGCAATGATTGAGCGTTATGCTGAAAAGAGAACTGATCTTAGGGCGGCTTCTGTAGATCCTCAAAAAACTCCTGAGCAACGCGCTGATGCCAGATCCGCTTTGGCGAAATTACCTCTTAATTCGAACCCTGTTCGCTACCGTAATCGATGTAACCTAACTGGAAGACCTAGGTCCTATATCAGGTACTTTGGTTTGTCCCGTATAAAGTTTAGAGACTTGGCACTGGAAGGGAAACTTCCAGGAGTAAGAAAGGCTAGTTGGTAGGTATTATGCCTGTTACAGATCCCATTGCAGATATGTTGACTCGAATTCGGAATGCGCAATTAGTGCATCATGAAGCTGTAGTAATACCTTCATCCAAGGCTAAGGTTTCCATTGCGGAAATACTTAAAAGAGAAGGTTACATTGATGAATTTGAAGTAGGTGAGGAAAAACCACAGAGCAATTTGAAGTTGCAGTTGAAATACGACGAGGACAGGCCGGCTATAAGAGGGCTTAAGCGTGTTAGTAAACCTGGCCTTCGTGTGCAGGTGCAACGTGCAGAAATCCCTCGTGCTTATGGCGGATTAGGTATTTCTATCATTTCTACCTCTAGAGGTGTTATGACTGGTAAAGAAGCATGGCAGAAGGGATTAGGCGGAGAGCTTTGGGCTTACGTGTGGTAAATATATGTCTAGAATAGGTAAACAACCCATTAAAATTCCTTCCTCCGTCAATGTTGACATGGAGGGCAGCGAGATAGTGATTAAGGGAGGTAAAGGCGAGTTACGCCATAACCTGAATCCGGGAGTTACGGTCCGCATAGATGAAGGTTCTTTAGTAGTTGAAAGATCGTCTGATATACGTGAACAGCGTTCATTGCATGGTCTGACTAGAGCACTATTGTCGAATATGGTAGTAGGCGTTGATTCTGGATTCACTAGGACCCTTGAAATTGTAGGGTATCGTGTTCAACAACAAGGTACGGGCGTTAACCTTCAACTTGGATTTAGCCACCCTGTAGTAGTTGAACCAATTCAAGGTACCACTTTAGAAGTTGAAGGAAACAATACGGTGCACGTGCATGGTATTGATAAGCAAAGAGTTGGTGAGCAAGCTGCTCAAATTCGTAGACTCCGTCCTCCAGATGCATATAAAGGTAAAGGTGTCAGGTACCGAGGTGAACAAATTAAGTTGAAGCCTGGGAAATCTGCTGCAGGGAGGTCATCGTAACTATGTCACGTGTTAAGAATGCTTGGCAGGCACGCCGGGTGAGGCATCGTCGCTTGCGGCGCCAATTGATTGGTTCTCCAGTGCGACCTCGACTCAACGTGTTCAGAAGTTCTAAGCATACATACGCACAAATTATAGATGATTACTCTGGCCATACTCTGGCATCTGCTAGTACTCGCGAGCAGTCAATTGACGCAGGTAGCAAAAAAGCAAAGGCCGCTGAAGTTGGAAAACTGGTTGCAGCAAGAGCTAAAACTAAAGGAGTAAGTTCTGTGGTATTTGATCGAGGGGGATATCAATTTCATGGTCGAGTCAAAGACTTGGCTGATGCTGCTCGAGAAGGAGGGCTTTTGTTTTGACAACGTCCACGTTTGATATTGATTTGGAAGCAGAAGGCAACGAATTCCAGGAGCGAGTCGTCCAGATTAGAAGGGTTGCTAAAGTGGTAAAAGGTGGAAGAAACCTCCACTTTAACGCGATGGTTGTAGTTGGTGATGGTAGAGGGCGCGTAGGCATTGGTTTGGGTAAAGGTGTTGCAGTGCCTGATGCTGTTAGAAATGGCAATGCAATAGCACGGCGGAACATGGTTACGATCCCATTAAATGGAAGCACAATACACCATAGCGTCCGCACCAAGTTTGGTGCTTCTCGTGTTTTGTTAAAACCTGCGCAAGCAGGTGCGGGTGTAATTGCAGGCGGAGCTGTTAGGGCAGTAATGGAGGCCCTGGGAGTTAGAGACGTAGTTGCAAAGGCCTTGGGCAGTAGGAACCCTATAAATGTTGTTAAGGCTACCATTGCGGGGTTAGAGCAACTTCAAGGAGAGCATACTCCACTTCCAGCCGAATTAATTCAAGCTGAAAAAGCTGCACAAGTGCGCAGGGAAGCTGCCAAGCCCGATGCTTCTTCAAAATCTCGTTCGACGGATCGCAGAAGATCGACTTCTGCCAGTAACCAGTCCAATTCGAAGCAGAATGATAAAAGCCAATCCGCAATACCTGCTGAAAAAACAGACTCAGATAAAGATGCCGGCACACACAATC
>CAYMJY010000001.1:3969-4116 GCA_964391355.1 uncultured Dehalococcoidia bacterium
TCCGCAATACCTGCTGAAAAAACAGACTCAGATAAAGATGCCGGCACACACAATCGTTCGGATTCTTCTTTGGAGTCACCGGTTGAGAATGCAGAAAACACTGCCGAGTCTAACGAAGAAGCAGTGAGTGAAGTAGCAGAAAGCACT
>CAYMJY010000001.1:4216-71102 GCA_964391355.1 uncultured Dehalococcoidia bacterium
GCCGAGTCTAGCGAAGAAGCAGTGAGTGAAGTAGCAGAAAGCACTGCCGAGTCTAGCGAAGAAGCAGTGAGTGAAGTAGCAGAAAGCACTGCCGAGTCTAACGACGAAACGGCAATTCAGGAAAATACCGATGGCGAAACTGAAAATTAGATGGGATAGGAGCCAGATAGGCTACCCTCAAGATCAGCGCAGAACAATTAGGGCCTTGGGCTTGCGGCGCTTGCATCAGACAGTCGAACGTGAAGATTCTCCAACTATAAGGGGGATGCTGCATAAAGTTCGGCATTTGATCAGCGTAGAAATAGTCGAAGGGAGTAAATAATAATGCGCCTTCATGAATTAACACCTAATAATCCTAGAAAAACTAGAACAAGAGTTGGACGTGGCGACGGTTCGGGGAGAGGGACTTATTCTGGTCGGGGCCTAAAAGGACAGAAGTCTCGTTCAGGCGGCGGTGTTCGCCCGGGCTTCGAAGGCGGGCAAAATCCGCAAATGAAAGGTCTGCCGATGTTGCGTGGCTTTAAAAACCCTTTTCGGGTTGTTTATCAAACAGTTAATTTAACAGCGTTGGAGAGGATACCGGAACAGGTAGTCGAAGTATCAGCATCTGTGTTGTTAGAGTATGGATTAATCAAGAAATCTAATAAACCCGTTAAAATTTTGGGAGCGGGTGAACTAAAACGACCGCTTGAAATAACTGCATCTAAATTCACAGAATCTGCAAGAGCCAAGATTGAAACAGCAGGCGGGAAAGCAGTGATTGCTTAATGAGAGCATCGCAAGGATCAGTTAGACAATCACCCGGACGTCCAGCCTTGGTTCAGGCCATGTTGGATGCATTTCGGGCTCGTGATTTACGAGGGAGGTTACTTTTCACCATCGGTGCTCTTGTAATTTTCCGTATGCTAGCTCATGTTCCCGTGCCAGGAGTGGACCGCTCACAACTAGGAGCCCTTTTTGAGGGTAATGATTTAGTGGCCTTCTTTGATTTATTTTCTGGTGGAGGCTTAAGAAACCTTTCCATTGTTGCTTTGGGCGTGTACCCGTACATTACTTCAAGTATTGTTATGCAAATTCTTACTCCCATAATTCCACGCTTACAAGAAATTGCAAAAGAAGGTGATTCAGGGAGGCAGCGAATTAGCCAGATCACACACTGGCTTACCGTTCCAGTTGCGTTTATGTCTGGCTATGGTCAATTACTTCTTTTCTCCAGATCCGGCGTTATTACTCATTCTGTCGGCTTTGGTGGTAGCGATGCACTTGCAACTTTGACCATAGTGGTTTCATTTGTAGGTGGAACCATGTTTCTGGTCTGGTTAGGTGAACTAGTAACTGAACGAGGAATCGGTAATGGAATTTCCCTCATAATATTTGGTGGAATTGTAGCGACCCTTCCTGGTTTACTCGCGCAAGGTTTTATTGCCAGAGACAATACTGGCGGGTTGCTTGTTTTCATACTTTTCTCTATAGCATTAATTTTCATTATCGTTATCTTCAATGAAGCACAGCGGAGAGTTCCTGTTCAGTACGGGAGAAGTGTATTCCGTCAAGGAAGAATGTACCGACAGTCAGGGGCAACACACCTCCCGCTGAGAGTTAATTCTGCTGGGATGATTCCGTTAATATTTGCTTTTAGCATAATGATCCTGCCTGGCACTGTTGCTCAGTACCTCGCGAATCCATCTAGTGACGCATTTCTCTCTAAATTAGGAATGTTTATAGCAACCACACTGTCTCCCACATCTTTATGGTACTGGGTTATGGTTTTTATCTTGGTCGTCATTTTCACCTTTTTCTATACTTTGATCACGTTTCAACAACAAAATTTAGCTGAGAATTTGCAAAAAAACGGTGGGTTTATTCCAGGAATTCGCCCAGGCCAACCCACTCAGGTATTTTTAAACCGAGTCATTTTACGCATCACTTGGGGAGGTGCGATCTTTCTGGGAGCAGTAGCGATTACACCCTTTTTCTTGACTAAATTAACAGGTGTTTCCGCACTTACCTTAAGTAGTACAAGCCTTCTAATTATGGTCTCAGTTGCTTTGGATACGATGAGACAACTTGAAGCACAGCTCATGATGAGGAACTACGAAGGGTTTTTGAATTAATGAGGATCATCATGCTTGGACCACCAGGAGCAGGTAAAGGAACACAGGCAACTCGTTTGTCGGAAGTTGCCCACGTACCGCATGTCTCTACTGGGGATATATTTCGAGACAATGTAGGTCGTGGCACTGAACTTGGAAGTTTAGCGAAAACGTATATGGATCAAGGCGCTTTGGTTCCTGATGACATCACTATAGGAATGGTAATGGATCGAGTGGCTCAAAATGACACTTCGTCCGGGTATATTCTGGATGGGTTCCCTCGTACTAAACCTCAAGCAATCTCCTTGGACCAGGAGTTATCAAAAATAGGATCAATGATCGACCTAGCTGTTTTAGTGGATTGTCCACAAGATGAATTGTTACGCCGTTTATCTGGCCGTGCACTAGAAGAAGGTAGGGCTGATGACTCGCCAGAGGTAATTAAGGAGCGTTTGCAAGTTTATGAAATCCAAACGTCCCCACTTGTTGAATATTACGACCAGCAGGGCAAATTGAAACGCTTGAATGGTAAAAGGGATGTTGATTCTGTAACTAAGGATCTTTGTGATTTAGTAGGTGTATAGCGCAGTAGCTGTTAAAATGGTGTTTTGTATTGAAAACTAATCTGAAAACTGGTGACGCGAGAGAGGAAACTCCTCAGGGCGTAACTATAAAAACTGAAAAAGAGCTTACCTATATGTGGGAAGCGGGTCAGGTTGTGGCGAAGACCCACCAGATTCTAAAAGGCGCAATTCAGCCGGGTATCAGCACCAAAGAGCTTGACACCATTGCTGAAAGAGAAATTAGAGCGCTGGGAGCGATTCCTGCATTTAAGGGCTACCGTGGATTTCCCGGGACACTTTGTGTCTCAGTAAACGATGAAATAGTACACGGTATACCGAGCAAAAGGACAGTCAAAGAGGGTGATTTAGTTAGCTTAGATTTAGGAGCAATCGTCGGAGGTCTTTATGGCGATGCTGCTGTGACTTGGCCGGTCGGGGTAGTCAGTGAGAAGTTGGTTGAATTATTGAAAGTTGGCGAAGCTAGTCTGTACGCTGGGATTCGAAAATCCTTGCCAGGTAATCGTATTGGAGATGTGTCCAATGCGATTCAGCGAGAAATAGAGGGTTCGGGTTCTTATGGAATTGTTAGGGAGTATGTTGGGCATGGCATAGGGCGCCAATTGCACGAGCAACCTTCAGTTCCCAATTTTGGAGTCGCCGGTAGAGGGATGCAGTTGCGGACTAACATGGCTATTGCAATTGAACCAATGGTTAACCTCGGCACGCATGAGACAACTTTGCTCGAGGATGACTGGACTGTAAAGACGGTTGATGGAAGCTACTCTGTCCATTTCGAGCATACGGTGATTATTGCAGAAGATGGGCCTATAGTTACCACAAGGTTGGAACAATAACGAAAGCGAGATTATGGCAAAAAAGGAGAGCATCGAAGTAGAGGCAACTGTGACTGAGGCGTTACCAAACGCAAGTTTTAATTTGGAATTAGGCAATGGTCACAAAGTTCTCGCGCATGTGTCAGGTAAAATGAGGATGAATTTCATAAGAGTTTTGCCAGGCGATCGTGTTTTAGTAGAGCTATCTCCTTATGATTTGACTAGAGGTCGGATTACTTATCGTTTTCGATAAGAAAAGGTATATGAGGATTTAAATGAAGGTTCGAGCGTCGGTAAAACCAAGGTGTGATAAGTGTCGTATTATTCGACGTGGTAGAACCATCCGTGTGGTTTGTTCAAACCCTCGGCATTCACAAAGACAGGGATAAGGTAAAGTATGGCACGTGTAGCAAATGTAGATATTCCGGACCACAAACGACTTGAGGTTGCTTTGTTAAGCATTTATGGCATAGGCCCGACTAGAGCCAAGGAGATAGCTAACAGAGCAGGTGCAGATGGTAACCCAAAGGTGGGTGAATTAAGCGAGGTTCAGCTTTCTCGAATTCGTGAAATAGTTGACCATGACTATTTGGTTGAGGGAGATTTGCGCCGTGAGATAAATGATAATATTAGGCGTCTTATAGACATTGGTACTTATCGCGGTTTGAGGCATCGGCGAGCATTGCCAGTAAGAGGTCAGCGTACAAAGACAAATTCAAGGACTAAGCGATCTAACCGGCGTGCTATTGCTGGTAAGAAACGCGTGTTGAAGAAGTAGGAGATAAGATGGCACGGGCAAGAACAAGAACTCGCCGTAAAGAGCGCAAATTTGTTCCCCAAGGGAAAGGGTTCGTTAACGCAACGTTCAACAATACGATTGTTTCGCTAACTGATCCAGAAGGCAATGTACTTGCCTGGAGTAGTGGGGGCCAAATGGGCTTTAAAGGTTCAAGGAAAAGTACAGCATTTGCTGCTCAACGTGTAGCAGAGGCTGCGGCCCGAAAGGCTTCTGAGAGTGGATTACGTCAAGTGGAAGTTTATATTAAGGGGCCTGGTGCAGGCAGAGAAGCAGCAATCAGAGCTCTACAAGCTAGCGGTATTACTGTAACGAGTATACAAGACGTTACTCCGATACCACATAATGGATGTCGCCCACCTAAGAGGCGGAGAGTTTAGGGAGAAGGAAGAATATGGCTCGATACACTGGACCGGCCTGTCGGCTTTGTCGACGTGCAGGTGAAAAACTCTTCCTCAAAGGGGAACGTTGCTACACACCTAGGTGCGCTGTTGAAAAACGTCGCCGCCCGCCCGGAGATACCGGACAACGGCGCAGGCGTTTGAGTGAGTGGGGCACGCAGCTTAGGGAAAAACAGAAGGCACGCCAATCTTATGGCGTTTTGGAGAGGCAATTTAGAGGTTACTTCAATGCTGCTCGA
The DNA here is from genome assembly GCA_964391355.1 of uncultured Dehalococcoidia bacterium. GTDB lineage: Bacteria > Chloroflexota > Dehalococcoidia > Lucifugimonadales > Australimonadaceae. The sequence continues at coordinate 9,142 of CAYMJY010000001.1, forward strand.
AATATGCCTGGCATAACAGGATCAAACCTGCTTCAGTTGTTGGAAAGTAGGTTGGATAATGTTGTCTACAGGCTTGGATTTGCAGGGGCTCGCCAGCAAGCTCGACAATGGGTTTTGCATGGCCATTTCACAGTAGATGACCGGAAAGTTTCTATACCCTCCTATCGAGTAAAACCCGGTCAAATTGTTGCATGGAAGGAATCATCAAAAGGAAAAGGCTTGTTTGTGGAGGCTTCTCGCCAGTTGGGCCAAAGGCCTGTTCCAGAATGGCTTAGCCTTGATAAAAACAAGATGGTAGGTAGTGTTTCGAGGCTTCCTGAATCTAGAGATATTGATACCTTGGTTGATACTCGACTCATTGTAGAGCACTATTCACGATAGGCTATTGATTATCATCACGCCGGAAAGCGAAGAGTATATAAAGTGATCGAAAATATGTTGGACTTTGGAATGGACGATTCTCGTGATGCGGTTTTAGAACCGGTGCCAGTGCCTGCTGCTTCCGTAAAAGTAGTGGAAACGGACGATACGCACGGAGTATTTATTATTGAACCTTTGCCGAGGGGATTTGGTATGACACTAGGCAACCCTCTTCGGCGTGTTTTGTTGAGCTCAATCCCTGGAACCGCAATTGATTGGGTTCGAATTGAAGGGGTTCAGCATGAGTACACTACTGTACCGGGAGTCAAAGAAGATGTAGTGGATATAATGCTCAATATAAAGGCAATTGATATTCGATCAGCTTCAGAACGTCCTGGGAAACTGAGACTTGAAGTAGATGGGCCTGGTGAAGTTACGGCTGGGGATATCATGGTTTCATCTGATTTCGAAATTGTGAACCCGGAATTACACATTGCTACGCTTGATAGCAATAAGGCTCGCCTGACAATTGAAATGAACGTAGAACAAGGTAGAGGTTATCAACCAGCTGCGGCTCATGATGGACTTCCAATAGGTGTTTTGCCGGTTGACGCAATTTTCACGCCAGTACGTAAAGTTAATTACAGCATTGAGCGTACAAGAGTGGGCCAGAACACCGATTTCGAAAGATTGATTTTGGAAGTTTGGACAAGCGGTGCTGTTTCGCCGAGTGAAGCTATTCGACAAGGAGCACAAGAGTTAGTTGAACATTTTTTCAGATTCTCTACCGTTACAGATAGCCCCACCGAGGAAAGCGGTAAGCCATCCTGGGCAGCAGCTATCCCTGCCTCTCAATATAATATGGTAGTTGAAAGCCTAGGTCTTTCGGCCAGAACTCTGAATTGCCTTAAAAGGGCATCAATTCATAAAGTTGGAGAAGTTCTAGAAAAAAGCCGTTCTGAGTTATTACATATTCGCAACTTTGGCGAGCGTTCTCTTGAAGAGCTAGATGAAAAGCTGGAATTAATAGGTATTAGGCACCCAGAACTAAAGAGTGATGACCCATCAACCTCAGACAATCAAGATGATGTGGTTCAGGATGCCCCTTCAGACGACGTGACATCTGATGAAAAGAGTGAGGCGTAGGGTATGCGACACCGAGTTAAGGGTAGAAAACTTGGACGTAGAACAGATCATAGAGAAGCTTTGGTCAATAATTTAGTATCAGAGCTTTTTAAGCGTGAACGCATTACCACTACAGAAGCTAAAGCTCGAGAGGTAAGAGGCGTAGCTGAAAAAATGATTACAAAAAGCCGTCGAGGTTCATTAAACGACAGGCGTTTAGTAGCTGCGAAATTGCCGGATGACACTGTGGTAAAAAAATTATTCAATGAAATCGGTCCTCGCTTTGCTAATAGAGAGGGTGGGTACACCAGACTCTTAAAGTTAATGCAAAGAAAGGGCGATTCTGCTTCGATGGCACTATTGGAAATTGTAGAAGAGGAGGTGAAGGACGAACCATAATCCTGTTGCGCGTGTTGGACTGATTCTCGAGTATGAAGGAACCAGCTATGCTGGATTTCAGCGTCAAGCCGAACACACTACTATTCAATCGAAAGTAGAGGAATCGATTAGACTTCTTACTGGGTCAACTTCTTTAGTTTCAGGGGCAGGAAGAACTGATGCTGGAGTGCACGCTACCGGACAGGTCATTGCTTTTAATTTAAATAAAGCTTTTTCTTTAGAAAAACTTCAGAGTGGGTTAAATGCATACCTCCCGGCAGATATTGCTGTAAAGGATATTTATGAAGTTCCCTTAGACTTCGATCCTAGACGGCATGCGTTATCAAGGGTTTATAGATACACAATCCAAATAGGGAAAATACGTTCTCCATTGAGAAGTCGATTCGTTTATGAAGTCAAGAATCCTTTAGATGTTGAAAATATGGCTCAAGCCTTGACTTTGATTGAAGGTAATCATGATTTCTCTCCTTTTTCAGGCCGAATGGACCCTGAGAAGAGCAGTATGAGAACAATTTTGCGAACTGAGGTTTGTCGTGTTGGACCAGAAGTTTATGTGGAGATAGAGGGTAATGCATTCTTGCCACAGCAAATGAGAAGAACTGTTGGTGCTTTGATAAAAATTGGAACAGGGTCAAGGCGCTATAATTATCTCAAGGATTTGGTTGATCACGGTAAAAAGGGAGATGCTTCTTGGGTAATTCCCGCAAAAGGATTATGCTTGTTAGCAGTTAAGTATCAGAGGTTCCCTCCAGTTAATTATGCAGATTCAAAAAACGACAAAACATAGATCTCAGGAAGAAGCTTCATCCAAATGGCATGTTATTGATGCCAAAGGTGAGCGGCTTGGACGTTTGGCCACCAAGGTAGCCCAAGTTCTTCAGGGTAAGCATTCAGCAGGTTATAGTCCTCATTTGTTAACTGGGGATTTTGTTGTTGTAATTAATGCTTCAAATATAGATGTTTCAGGCAATAAGCTTACCCAGAAAATTTATTACCGGCACACTGGATATGTAGGGCATCTGCGACAGCGTACTTTAGCTGAGATGCTAGCGAAGTTTCCAGAAAGGGTTATAGAAAAAGCTGTAAAAGGTATGTTGCCCCGCAACAAGCTTGCAAGACGTATGCTTCGACGCCTTAAAGTTTACGCAGGAGGCTCACATCCACATGATGCGCAACTTCGTGCAGGCACGGGTTCACGCTCTACTGCTCGTGCACTAAGCGAACTTGCCTTGAAGAAAGCTCCTGCCACAATAATTGATGATTCTATAGCTACAGTTGAATCGAATATAAAATCAAATCCCTCAGCATCGTTACCTGAGGTTAAGGCAGACGCTAATATAGAGAAGCCAAAAGTGAGTACCCGACCCAAAAGCGTGAAGGCGGCACCTAAAAGCTCTAAAGCCAGTGGTACCGGATCATCTGTACCAAAATCTAAATCCAACGCAAGTACAGGAAAACCAAAAACAACTGTGCGTCGATCACGAACGTCACCTAAGGTTCAGGAGTAAGCACTATGACTACTGGAACAGAATACTTTTATGGTACAGGCAAAAGGAAAAGTGCAATTGCTCGCGTACGTATATACCCTAAAGGGAGTGGGGCAATAGTAGTCAATGGAAAGCCATTGGAAGAGGCTCTACCATGGATGGAATGGCAAGAGCGAGCCAGGCAACCTTTTAAAGTCACTCAAGAAACCCAAGGACGGTTTAATGTCGTCGCTAAAATTGAAGGTGGTGGGATTTCCGCATGGGCTGATGCATTGAGACATGGTATATCCAGAGCTTTGATCCTCGCAGAGCCTTCCACTAAGCGAGATTTGCGAAAAGCAGGGCTTTTAACTAGAGATTCTCGTATCAAAGAAAGCAAGAAGTATGGACTCAAGCGAGCTCGGAGAGCGCCCCAGTACACTAAACGCTAAGAGCCAGTACCCAAAATTTTTGTAAGTTCAGTAATTATTCTGGCAGTTCTAATTTTTGAATCTGCTTCGCAATATACTCGTATCAATGGTTCAGTACCGGAAGGACGTATTAGCGCCCAATAGTTATTTTCGAGCGAAAAGAAAATGCCATCTTGTTCGGAATCGCTAACTTCTTCTACGGTTAAGTCTGCAATTTTACGAGGTGAATTATGAGTAATTTCGTTTCTTAGGTCGCTTTTAAGACTGCCTTTAATTGGAATATCCGCACGATCATAATGATGCTCACCAACAATGGAGTATAGCCACTCCAGTAACTCGGAGGGTCTTTTCCCAGTCATCACCAACATTTCTAAGAATAATAACCCACTAAAAATCCCATCACGTTCTGCTATATTGCCTCGAAATGCATACCCACCACTTTCTTCACCTGCCGCCAAAGCATCTTCCTTTTGCATAATAGGCCCAACAAATTTAAACCCTACTGGAGTTGTAAAAGCTTCAACTCTGTATGATTTTGCAAGTTGGTCAACCATTCTACTTTGAGTAATTGACCGTACGAGTGCCCCTTTATATTGTTTTACATGAAGCAGGTGTAAACATAGGAGACTAAAAGTACTTAGCGTAGTTAGAAAATTACCATTTTCATCCAAAACTCCAAGCCTGTCAGCATCCCCGTCTAAAGCTAACCCAACGTCTGCTTCACTCGAGATTACTAAGTCTTTCAACGGTTTTAGATTAAGAGCTATGGGTTCAGGCTGCTTCATTCCTGGAAAAAGAGGGTTCGGATTGCTTCTGATTTCTACAACTTGGGTTTCATGCCCACTTAGTAGTTTTTCAATATAACCACCACCTGCACCATGCATCGAATCAACCGCAACTTTAAGGCCTGATTGGCGGATACTAGTTAAATCTAAGTTTTTCTCAATATTAGTAAAATAATCTTCAGATAAATCGATTGATTCTATACTGCCTTGTATTTCTCTTGAGGTACTTGAGGAAACAGTTGAAAGCAATGAAGATTCATTGATGTAAGACTCAAGCTTTTCAACTAGCTCTACAGATGCGCTTACCCCAAAAGATGTTTTAAATTTAAAACCATTCCAGTCTGAGGGATTGTGGCTGGCAGTAATCACGATACCAGCAGCCGCTTGGAGATTTACTACATTGTAACTGACAACAGGTGTAGGTACTGGACTATCTGAAATGACTACATCTATACCGGTTTTTGCAAGCGTGTCCGCAACTTTTTTTGCAAATTCCTTTGACTTATAACGGGTGTCATATCCTATTACGATTGTCTTTTCTGTCAATTCAGAAGAGTGTAGAAGCTTTGAAACCCCAATAGCACACCGCTCAAGGTTATGAATGTTGAATTCACGATCAATTCTGGCGCGCCATCCGTCTGTTCCAAATTTAATTTCTGTCGGCTCTTTAGCCATAATTTCTCGCATTTACTACATTTCTGATGCTTTGGACCTTAGTAAATCCGCCATGTCCGTACGTTCCCATGGTAACTGAACATCGGTTCTGCCAAAATGTCCGTATGAGGCAGTGGCACCATAAATGGGCTTTCTGAGGTCTAAATGCTGGATTATAGCTCCAGGTCTCAAGTCAAAATTCCCGTTGATTAAAGCTTCGATTTTTTCATCTGAAACTTTCCCTGTACCAAACGTCTCAACTGAAACATTGATAGGAGCAGCAACTCCAATTGCGTATGAAACTTGGACTTCGCACCTTGATGCTAAATCTGCGGCTATGATATTTTTGGCAACATATCTGGCTGCATAAGCAGCCGACCTATCTACTTTTGTGGGATCTTTGCCAGAAAAAGCCCCACCGCCATGCCGTGCAACCCCACCGTATGTATCAACTAAAATCTTCCTCCCTGTAAGACCAGCGTCTCCATGGGGACCTCCAACCACGAAACTACCTGACGGATTTACGATAATCTTTGTATCTTTATCGACTAATTTTGATGGAAGTATAGGGTTTATGACATTCTGGATAACATCCTGCTGGATTGAACTTAACGGAACTCCAGCTGAATGTTGTGTGCTGACGATAACTGTATGTATCCTTTTCGGTTTCCCAAACTCATATTCAACGGTTACTTGAGACTTCCCATCAGGCTTGAGATAAGGGATTACTCCTTCTTTACGAATAATCGATAATCGCTGTGTTAGGGCGTGCGACAATGACAAAGTCAGAGGCATGAATTCTTCAGTCTCGTCACATGCAAAACCGACCATCATACCTTGGTCTCCTGCTCCTAAAGTATCTACCTCATCTCCCTTTAAACTAGAATCTCTATGTTCTAGAGCAGTAGATACAGCTTGGTTGATATCGGGAGATTGTTGGTGTATTTCTATGAGAACTCGGCAAGACTTGTAGTCAATGCCAATTTCAGGATCGTCGTACCCAATTGCACGAACTTTGTCCCTCACAATTGCTTCATAATCTACAACCGCGGAGGTAGTAATTTCACCAAATACCATTATTAAATTTGTGGTAGTTGCCGTTTCACAAGCTACTCGGGCGTTTGGATCTTGCGAATAAATTGCGTCAAGAATTGCATCTGAAATTTGATCACAAATCTTATCTGGGTGCCCCTCAGTTACCGACTCAGAAGTGTATAAATATGATTGTGATTGTTCAAATGTAGTTGCCATAGGGCCTCCGTCAGAAAGTTCTTTTTAAGTACCAGCTTCCCATCCTGCTAAGTAGGCTGATTGTTCGTCAGTCAACACATCAATACTTACGTTCATAGCGCTTAGTTTCAGTTCTGCAATAGCTGTGTCAATTTGTTCTGGAACGATATGAACCCCGATTCCAAGATCCTCATAATTTGATGCAAGGAACTCGGCACTAAGTGCCTGATTTGCAAAGCTCATGTCCATTACTGACGAAGGGTGGCCTTCAGCTGCTGCTAAGTTGACCAGCCTTCCTTCTGCGAGAACATTAACTAGGTTGCCATTTTTGAGGGTATATTGATCAACAAAAGGTCTAACTTCTTTACGATTCGTGGCCATATCCTCTAAGGACTCTAAGTCTAGTTCCACGTTAAAGTGTCCGCTATTGGCAACTATTGCACCGCTTTTCATCTGAGCAAAGTGAGTTTTGCTAATGGCGTTCAGGCCGCCGGTTACGGTTATGAAAATATCACCTAATTGGGACGCATCAGCCATCGGCATGACCATAAAACCGTCCATTACTGCTTCAAGCGCGCGTGTTGCATTGACCTCCGTGACAATGACGTGAGATCCCATACCGCGAGCTCTCATAGCGACACCTCTTCCGCACCATCCATATCCCGCGACGACAACAGTTTTTCCTGCCCACAAAACATTTGTGGCGCGAGTTATTCCATCGAGAGTGCTTTGTCCCGTGCCGTACCGATTATCAAAAAGGTGCTTTGTATTTGCTTCATTCACTGCAATGATAGGGTATTTAAGAGTCCCAGAAGAGGCCATACTCTTAAGTCTGATTACTCCAGTAGTAGTCTCTTCTGTACCGCCTATGATGGTTTTCAGCAAATCCGTTCTTTTGGTGTGGATTGTTGCCACTAAATCAGCTCCATCATCCATAGTTAAATGAGGGTTAAAGTCTAGAGTTGAATTTAGGTGCCGATAGTACGTGTCGTTATCCTCACCTTTTATTGCGAAAGTAGGAATCTGGTGGGCCACAGACAATGCAGCAGCAACTGGATCTTGTGTGCTTAGCGGGTTGCTAGCACAAAACATTGTTTCTGCGCCTCCCGCTTTTAGCGCAAGAGCTAAGTTTGCAGTTTCAGTGGTAATGTGCAGACAGCCAGCTATTTTTAAACCTGCTAAAGGTTTTTCCTTTTCGAATCTATGGGTTATTGCTTTTAGAACCGGCATCTCTCTTGCTGCCCATTCGATTAACCTTAGGCCTTCTTCTGCCATTCCTGGATCTTTTATATCCCCTATATTGATAGTCACCTTAACTCCTAATTAAATGCCATAAGTTGTTGGAAGGCTTTCTGTAATCCAAACAGGCACGCCTTGCTCTACGTTAAAAAGTTTTTCTTGGTTGAACCCTAGAGCTGCTGCCATTTCAGCAGCAAGACCACTTCTGACTCCAGCCGCGCATATAAACAACAAATCTTTGTCTTTCGGTAAATTATCGTCAGCTTCAGACAAAACATTATCTACTTCAAGGTGCAGAGCATCAGTAGGATGACCTTCAGACCATTCATCATCGCGACGTACATCGACGATCAAAGCACCGGCCCTTTGCATTTCCAACGCCTCATGTACTGTAATTCTTTTATAAGGCTCACCAGGATTTTGTTTTCCGTAGCTCATTGATTCTCCTTATTCTCATCTGACCAAAATTAAATATATTTATCCACTAAGAGTTGTGATTTTCGAGTGTCTGTAGAAAACCTTAAAAGCGAATATCTTTCAAATCAAATATATGGTAAGCCAAGATTATCGGACTTTCATGCAGTCCGCCAATACCTTTAAGTGGTCTGCTTTAAAAGTATCTCCAAAATTCTGCGTAGACTGCGAGCTTTGCAAGCTTTGCAAATCACTATTTTCAAATAAACAACGCAGGTCATCTAGCGTAGAACCTTCTGGTAGTGAAGCTTCTTCACCAAAGATTGAAATAAGCGCAATTCTTTGTGCTTCTTTTTGGCTGAGGCATAAAAGTAAAGCAATCGAAGTCTCGAAGGCGGCTTCTTGTTCAAGTGAGCTTTGCTTATAGATCGACGAAAAATCAAACCCAGCCATGGTTTGAATAATACAACTTGCACTTTGATCCGATAGTTTCCCAGCTTCTAGTTCTAATTTTGAGATAGTCAAAATTGAAAAAGTCTCATTACTGAAACACTCTACTGCTGCTTTGTTTGGAAACCCACCAAGATTTTCTGGAATTTCTTGCCTCAGGAAGCTGGCATAATCATGTCCTAAAAGCTGAAGTCTCATGCATTCAGCATCAAGCTGAGGCATTACACGAACTAACTGGTTAATAGTAGGAGTTTCAGTAATATCTAACCTTTTAATCTCCAAATGTGTTTCAGTTGGAGTAGGTGAGAGCGGCGGTTTTGTTGAGTCTCTAGAACACGAAAGAGTGAAAATGAGTAAAAAGAAACAGCAAAATAAAAAAAGAGCATTGAATATTCGCAATTTTCGCATAACGTTTCTTTTGATTAGAGTTTCACCATGAATATATCATCCATGTGAAGCAGGAGTTGATTACTTTTGAGCTTGAGAGGATATTAAACTGATGAAATCAGGTTTTGTTTTTGTAGGTACTATTAAAAGTAGGATTTCATGAAATATATACACGCTGTAACAAACATTCCCCTAGCATCATTTCAAGTTGATTAGATATGATTTTAACGCATATATCCTTAATTAATTTCCGAAACCTTATACACCTTGAAGCCGATTTAGCTCCAGGCTTAACAATAATCTCTGGCGATAATGGACAAGGCAAAAGCAGCTTTCTAGAAGGTGTTTACCTTTTATCAATAGGGAAGTCCTACAAAGCCTTGACTGAAAAGGAACTAGTTAACTGGTCCGCGCTAGAAAAGGAATTGGCAATTATCGGCGGAAAGGTTCTCAAAAATGAAGTTATTACGGATATTAAGGTGGGAATTGATACTAGAAAAGGTGTAATGCAAAAGTACGCACGTGTTAACAGTGTCCCCCAAAAACCGTCTGAGATGGTGGGAATTTTGAACGCAGTGTTATTTTCTGCAGAAGATATTGAATTAGTTTCTGGCTCTCCTAAAGGCAGAAGACGCTATATAGACATACTTATGACCCAGGTTAACCCCAAGTACTTACGTTCACTGCAGCTTTATCAAAAGATTGTCACTCAGAGGAACCATGTATTAAGGAACATTCGAGACGGGAAATCTAATCTTCAAGAGCTTAAATCTTGGAACTTACAATTAGCCAAAGAAGGATCGTTGATCATTTTTGCTAGGTTGAAAACGATGGAATTTTTGAAAAACACTATTTCGGCTGTCTACGAGCAGCTTTCTCCTAATAATCCACAATTAGATGTTAATTATGAATCTACTGTTGAATTAAGCAGAGTTGCTAACCTAGATGAAATTGAAGAGGCGTTTATTTCTGGCTTGTTGGAAGTTCAGGGCAAGGAATTGGCGACTTCCCAGACTGCCCTAGGTCCTCATAGAGATGATATTCGACTATCTCAAGAAGGAAGAGATTTCGGGAAATTTTCTTCAAGAGGCCAAGCAAGGATTGCGGCTTTGGCTATGCGCCTAGCAGAGGCTCAGATTCTCAAAAATATGAATAGTCACGACCCAATATTACTTTTAGATGACGTTTTATCTGAACTTGATTTCGCTAAAAGGCAGATGGTTATGGATGAAGTCAGCCGCTATGAACAGATACTTTTAAGCACTGCAGAAATCGATATAGTGCCTCAAAATAAGCACAATGAACTGAAAATCATCAAGTTAAATAGAGGCTCATTTTGCCCTGCTAATTGAAAGGATTTGCTTTTCCCCAGCCGCTGACTTGTTCATAAGCGTAAGCTGTTCGAAATAAAGCCTGCTCACCTAAGTGAGGCCCGAGAAATTGTATTCCAATTGGCAGTTTGTCTACGAACCCACAAGGTACAGAAATCGCTGGAAGCCCCGCTATGTTAACTGGCACATTGCATATATCGTTTGCATGCATTGCGATAGGGTCATGAACCTTTGAACCGATTTTGAAAGCAGGACCAGGCGTGCTGGGAGTAGCTATAATATCAACGTGTTTAAATGCTTCTGCAAACTCTTGCCGAATTAATGTCCTAACCTTCTGAGCTTTTAAATAATAAGCTTCATAATAGCCCGCAGAAAGCGCATATGTTCCGAGCATAATCCTGCGTTTAACTTCAGGACCGAAGCCAGCTTTTCTTGTGTCTGATAAGGCATCCCACATATTTGTTGATTGCTGGTCAGAAAAACCATATTTGACGCCGTCATAACGTGCCAAATTTGCTGAACACTCAGAGGGAGCAATTATGTAGTAAACAGCTAATGCATTACGCGAGTTAGGTAGCGAGACCTCAACAATTTCCGCACCTAGGCTTTCCATTTTTTCAATTTCTTTCATGGCTGAATGAGATGTTGCTTTGTCTATTCCCTCACCAAAATACTCTTTGGCTACACCTATCCTCATGCCTTTAATGCCTTGATCTATATCGGTTGTATAGTCCTTCTTGCTGAAAGGAATGCTTGTTGAATCTTTAGGATCATGACCAGATATTACTGAGAGTACAATTGCAGAGTCTTTGACTGAGCGGGTAATGGGACCGATCTGGTCAAAAGAAGATGCAAAGGCAATAAGACCGTATCTACTGACTAAACCGTACGTAGGTTTCATGCCAACAACTCCACAAAGTGCAGCTGGTTGACGAATGGATCCTCCAGTGTCCGACCCAAGAGAAAAAACCACTTCCCCTGCTGCCACAGCTGCAGCGGGGCCTCCACTCGATCCACCAGGAACAAATTCGATGTCCCAGGGGTTAGCAGTCAATTTGAAAGCAGAGTTTTCAGTGGAAGATCCCATGGCAAACTCATCCATGTTGCCCTTACCCAAAAGGATTGATCCTGCTTCTTCCAAAGCGTTTGCCACTGTGGCATTGTATGGGGGTAAGTAGTCACTAAGCATTTTTGAAGCACATGTTGTTCGAATGTCTTGAGTGCTGATGTTGTCCTTAATTTGATTGGGGATCCCAGTCAAAGGAGTTGATAAACCTTTTGAAATCAGCGTGTCCGCTTTTTGGGCATTAGCTAGAGCATTATCACCACATACAGTTAGAAACGCACCAATTTTCGGGTCAATTGAATCGATTCTTTCTAAGTGGGATTCGGTAATTTCCATTGCCGATACTTGCTTGCTTTTTAAAGCTTTTGCCATTTCTTCAATTGTCATGTAAAAAATTTCTGAGGTCATGAGTACTATTCCAAAACTCTTTTAATCTTAAAAAATCCATCCTGCTGATTTGGTGCGTTGAAGAGAACTTGTTGGTTTGTTAGAGAATCAGCCACTTTGTCATCGCGCAAGACTGTTTCAACAGATTCAAGAACATGAGAAGTGGGATTAATATCGTCAGTTTTGACGGCACTAATCACATCAACTTCCTCAAGAAGTGATCTCAAGTCGCTCAACATAGATTGCAACTCCTCTTCAGACATGGCTATCCTGCAAAGAAGGGCGATATTTTTGACATCATCGATAGTAATCTCTTCTCGTTTATTCACTTTTTTTCCCATTAAAGGCGAAAAACATTAGCAATATTCCGCCGTTATTCATACTATTTTTCGACCATCTTCTTCGCAAAGTGCACGTATATGCTTGAAAGGGAATATCCCTGTATCGTGTAAATCGCTGAACAAAATGCCCACGGCATAGTTTCCTATTTCAAGTACATCCTCAACTTTTATGTTATCAGCTACATCGGCTACCCCGACGTGTCGCACATGAGTCATTTCGTCAACGCAACTCGCACAATTGCAATTGCCTCTTAAAATTTTATGCTCAAGTAAATATTGCTGACCGTCCTTCCATAAAACATACATACCCTCTTCTTGGACATTGATAGATCTCGGTTCAAATTTTGACTCGGCCATACTTAGAGATTCACCTTCTCACCAATCTTGTTTTCTAATGCCATATGATAAACATGCATTGCAGTAATAACATCCTCAGTCCCTATCCCTTGGGACTCAAAAAGAGTAATCTCTTGATTATCAGATCTACCTAGGGATTTTTGAGATACTACCTCGCTCAAACTCAGAATATCCTCCCACTTGAAAACACCTTGATTTTGTACTCCGATCAGGTCTCCCGCTTCGATTTTTGCTTGATCAATATCATCTACTACAATTACCGAACTGCGCTGAATTGTGAAAGCATCTAATTCCCTTCTTGTTGAATTATTTGACCCCGCAGCATTGATATGGCTTCCTAGGTTAATTGATGTACCGTTAAGCACTGGATCAGCTGAGTTGGTTATGGTGCAAATTATTTCAGCGGAAACCACGGCTTCATCCGAACTTTTTGTAGCACTAACATCTATGTCTAAATAAGAGCTCATGCGGTTTGCGAAAGCTTCTCTGCTCTTCTGGTTCCTGCTATAAACGAAAGCTTTGTTGATCTTTCGTACTTTGCAGACAGCTTCCATTTGAGTAAAAGCTTGGAAGCCACTTCCGATTACAGAAACTGTTTTTGCATCAGATTTTGCCATGTAGTCTGTTGCGAGTCCGCTTACGGCCCCAGTGCGAATCTGGCCTAGAGCATTTGCAGAGATTATTGCTAAAGGCTCTGCTGACTCAGTTCCGAAAAGTACAACAACCATTTGTGCTGATTTACTACCTGGTATTGATATGTATGTCTTCAAACCAGCTGCACGATAATAGGGTACGACACCACCCATTACTTGTAGACTACCGGACGGCAAAGGCAATCTTTGCCGAACCATTAATTGAGTTTGGGGGTCCAGCTGATCGTTAAAAAGTGTTTTGAGGAGATCAATACAATCTTGCATTTTTAGCAATTCACGTACTTCAGAGTCACTGATAATTAGCATTGTTTCTTTTCTCTAATCCAGGATTTCCAATTTCATCTGTCCTTCAGGACTTATAGGCTTGAGATTGCTAGCTCCGATTCCGATTAAGCGTAACGCTTTTGGGCTGATCCAATTTGCATCAAACAACCTTTTCGCAAATCCAAATAACACATTCACATCGGATGTGAATTCGTGATTGCTTACAGAACGGGAGATAGTTTCGAAATTTGAGTACCTTATTTTCAATGTCACCGTTTTTGCAGAAATTTGTTGATGCACTAATGACTTGGATACACTTTGAGTTAGCTTCCATAATTCTGAATACAGCTCTTGAACCTCGGAAATATCTTTATCAAAAGTTTCCTCAGAGCTAATAGACTTCGGAGCGTTTTCAACAACTACCGAAGAATCGTCCTGCCCTTGAGCTCTGATCTTAATAACTGGTCCTGAAGGCCCCAGAATCGAAATCAAAAAAGAATCCGAAGCAGCTGCAACACTCCCAAGAGTAGTCAAGCCCACGCTTCGAAGTTTACTAGAAGAGCGAGGACCAATTCCAGGAAGTAGGGCTATCTCAAGAGGCGCTAAAAACTCCGTTTCCTTACCTGGCGGAACGAATATAAAACCTTTTGGTTTCCCGGTTTCACAGGCCACCTTCGCGATTAATTTGTTAGTGGCTAATCCTATAGAGCAACTTAGCCCCAGCTCAACCATAATTCGACCTTGCATTTGATGGGCTAGGGCTTTTGCATGTGCCATATCATTAGTGCTTGCCGTAAGATCAACATACCCCTCATCGATGGATACTTGTTGCACTTGTTTTGTCTCTTCAAGTAACAAACTAAAAACTTTCTTTGAATAAGCCTTGTACAGAGAATGGCGGGTTGGCAAAACGACTGCATGTGGACAAAGCCTTAACGCATGAGCCATGGGCATCGCTGATCGACACCCGTATTGCCTAGCTATATATGAAGCAGCAGCTACTACTCCTCTACTTTCAGGTGAGCCACCGATCAAAACGGGCTTGTCTTTTAGATAAGGATTTTCAAGTTCTTCGACTGAGGCATAAAATGCATCTAAGTCGACTAAGGCGATTCTCCTCTTGTTGTTCACTAGATTATCGTAACCTAATCAAGCACCAGTCGAAATAGAACTTTGACAGAAACGAATACTAGAAATTATTGAGTCTGCTTTTTGCCTCTAACTGCGGCTGACAAATCTGAACCTGCTGTAAAACCAACGCGACTATGAGCAGGAACTGTTACTCGCTGGCCAGCTTGGCGTCCTCGGATTGCGCGCACTTGCCGTTCCTTAACCCTTCGAGATTCAAAAGCACCAAAGCCAGTAATTACAACACGATCCCCTGAAGCAAGTGCCTCTCTCACACAATCTAGAACCGCATTCAATGCTAGATCACCTTGTGATTTGGGGGACCCAAGCTTTTCAGCTACCTTTGACGCTAAATCTCCTTTGCGAAGCGTGGCCAAACTGCACCTCCCTTAAATAACAAACTGCACCTAAAGAGCGGCGGCAATATAGCACAGCAAAATCAAAAGGTACAAATGCACTTTATTTATTAGTCATTTCCCATGCAGCACAATTAGGCAAAATACATATTTTTACCTAATCTGGCAATCTTGCTATTTTGATGATTTTTGCATTATGAATTCGTTCGTATACAAGCTTTTGAAGTCCCATTCTGATGAGGCCTGACCAGAATCTGGTAACAAGTCATTATTCTCCATCCACTCAGCGAACCTTTGCCATTTTATGTCAGATTGCCACCCGAATATCATGTTCTCGCTTAACCAGTATGGCGTTAAGAGTTTAATCCCACGGCGTTCAGTATCTATGTCTGTTTCCGGGACTAGACGAGACAATACGTTAATGGCTTCTTGTGGGTCATTTAGTGAATCTTGATAACCTTTTGACATAGCATTAATAAACTTTTGCACCACATCCTTAGATTCTTTGACATTCTTTTGGCTTGTAACCAGCACGATTTCATAAAAATCTGGAACTCCCCAGTCTTCCATTTTTATAACATTAACCGGAAAGCCTTGATTTGCCGCTGCAATCGATTCAGCAACCCAATAGGCCCCAATAATTGCGTCGACTTGCTTGCTGATCAGTGCAGGCACTAAGTCAAACCCTACGTTGACTAGCTCTACATCATTGAGTTCAATACCATCGGCCTTGAGCATCGTTTCAAGTAGTGGAGCATCAGATGGAACCCCATATGCGCCGATAGTTTTCCCTTTAAGTTCTGATGGTCTAGTAATGCCAGATGATTCCAGAGTCATTATTGAATTTAAAGGATGCTGGACCAGAGCAGCTACAGATGTAATTGGAACACCAGCCCGACCTGCTATCAAAACTTCACTTTGATAACTTAGCCCAAAGTCATCTTCACCAGAACCAACTGACATCAAGGTAGTTGCTGGGTCATTTGGCACATAAATCTCTACGTCTAGACCTTGTTCACTGAAATACCCTCGATCAAGGGCCATATACAATCCGCTATGGTTAGACCAAGGAATCCAGTCCAAGGCTAATCTAACTTTAGTATTTTCCTCTTCTCCAGCTCGACAAGCACTAGCGAATACCGATAGTACAATCATTAATACTAATCCCATTGAAAAAATTTTATGCATACTGGCCCTTCCGTTTGTTTTAACTTTCTCTATTGAAACCTATTTCTGAGATTTGCTTCCATTTAAGTAATTTGAGTTCGATTAGTGAAATAAATAAGAAGAAACTTGTACCCATCAAAGCAAGAACCAAAACCGCTGCAAAAGAACGCGCTGTTAGAAATAACGGAACGGATACTCTTGTTAAATATCCCAAACCTTCACTTGAGCCGATCCATTCTCCTACGACCGCTCCTATTACGCAGAAAGTAGCAGAAATTTTCATGCCGGAAAAGACGGATGGGAGTGACGCGGGTAGTCGGACTTTGATGAAAATCTGAAAAGGATTTGCTCCTGTAGTCAACATTACCCTGATGATGTCTCTGTCCACAGACCGTAATCCATCTACTGTTGAGACTACAATTGGGAAAAAAGTGAGCAAGACCACTGTTACTACCTTGGGGGTAACCCCGTACCCAATCCAAATTAGCAATAAAGGTGCTATTACAATTGTGGGAATTGTCTGAGAAGCTATTATGATGGGGTAAATCGCTCTACGTAGGAGCGGAGATATACTTATAACCAAAGCTAGAGTCGTACCTAGCATTAACGCTATTAGAAACCCAACTATCGCTTCAAATGCGGTGACTTTTGTGTGAGTGAGGAATAATGGATAGTTATTTAACAATTCAGACAAGATGGCACTTGGTGCTGGCAATTTCCACTCAGGGATATCTAGGTAACGAACACAAAGTTCCCAAAAGAAAATGAGTATTGCAAGTAGCATTACCGACAGCCCATAAAATTTAAATAATCGATCAATTAGTTTAAGCATCTAGGTTCCCTTATTCTCACCAAGCAAGCTAGATGGTTTTAATTGATCCAATAATTCAGTTTTAAGCTTTATATAGGCAGGATCCTTAAAAGCATCGTATGTTCTTGGTCGGTCTAAAGTCACATCCAAAGATTTGACAATATGGCCTGGGCGAGGACTCAAGATGTATATTTTGTCAGATAAAATTATCGCCTCATCTATATCATGAGTTACTAGGACTATGGTCTTTTTATAATCACTCCACAGTCTATTTAGAATTGCTTGCATTTCACCTCGTGTAAGCGCATCTAATGCACCAAAGGGTTCATCTAAAAGCAATAACTGAGTCTCAGTCATAATAGTCCTTAAAAGCGCAACTCTTTGGCGCATCCCTCCAGAAAGGCGGGCAGGTAGGAAATGCGCGAATCCAGCTAATCCGAAATCTTCAAGGTGGCTCAGGATAGTTTTGCGAGCATCTCTTCGCTTAACACCTTTGATCTCAAGAGGAAGAGCTGCATTGTCCAGAACTGACCTCCAAGGCAATAAAGAATCACTTTGTGGCATGTAGGCGATTTGTCCCAATCGATGGTTATGATTTCCGGTTGGTATTACTAAATGACCAGAAGTGGGCTCTTCTAGTCCAGCTAATATGTTGAGGAGCGTACTCTTACCACTTGCACTTGGACCAATGATGCTTACGAATTCATTAGCTTTTATGTTTAGGTTGATTTGAGATAAAACTGTAGTGACCCGACCTTCATTGGCGTAATCTTTACAAAGGTCAACAACTTCAATTGCGCTATTGTTTAAGGTACCCAAATGTTCCTCACCAGCAACCGAGGATGGATAACGACTGCGCTTACAAGCTAATTTGGCGCTTGCGCGATGATCCCTACGCTGGTTTTAACCAGATCAGGTTCAAAGGGTCGCTTCATTGTTGAAGCCTCTCAGCCGTACCCCTGGCTCCCCATCGCTACTATTCACTATAATTACAACGATAGTATGTTAGCTATTAATGCCCGTCAATTGTCGAAAATAGCTGGAAATGGACATGTTTTTTGGATAATAATCACAGAAAGGTACCCAATCCGCACTATGGAGTCTATGGACAACCTAATTCTTGTGCTATTATCTCCATCTGGATCCGGCTTTAGCTGGCTTTGGTTTGCTTTAGTTTGACCAGATTTTCGGCAGCCTAATTAGCCGAAGTTATAAACGAGGAACCCCGCCGACTTGTAGGCATACTGGAGAGGGGCAGGAGCGCATTTTGATGGTTCGAACCTTTTCTACTGGAATAATTCTTTCTTTGGTTGTGGTGCTAACGCTATTCGTTAGTTCTGCTATGGCACAGACAAAACTTGGAGGTTCAGTAACTTTCCGAGATGATGGTGCCAACGCTGGTGCCAAATTGGTAACGTCTTTGACGGGCTTGCAAACAGGAATTGCATATGAAGGGCAACTTTGGTCAGCAGATGGGCAAAGTTCGGTTAATGTTGGTGCCCTTACAATAGCGGTCGATGGATCTGCTAGTAACACTTATGTTGACCCTGATGGTGCGAGTTTGCAGGGCAAGTATGATCACTATGTGATAATTGATCCAAGCGGAACTATCGTTTACGCGGACTCAATTCCGTCTGTATCTTCATCAAGCATTAATAGCGTAATGACTACAGACGCACTTGGCCTTCGAGATAATGTATCAGCAGCCTTGGCATTTGCTGAAGCCGCTGATGCTGCTACTACATTAAGCGACCAACAGTCTGCTGCTAATGATGTTTTGGGAGTTATTGCTTCGATAGTAGCGCACGCTGATAGTGTTATTGCAGCCGCTGATGAAATTAATCTTTCAGCTGCTGCTGAACTTGATGTAGCTGCTGCAGCAAAGAACGCTAGTTCAAATGCTGCTGACGCAAAAACTGGTGCATTACAAGCCCAGGCTAACGCGAATACCTTAATTGCTGCCACGGGCGTTTCTGACTATGGTACAAAAATTCAGGTACAGAATATGAAGGTAGGCTTATCGAACGCTGATGCATCAGCCAAATTAGCTTACACGGATGCACAGAACATGGCTGCATTTATCCCAGTACTTGGGGCGTCACCTGTCTTTGTGGCTGCTGCGCCAGAGGTTGGTGATGGCATGGTTCCCTTGGTAGCTTGGATGGCAATGGCATTAGGTCTGGTTTTTGTTGCTACCAGCGGCTTTCTGATTTCTCGCAAGCGTGCATTAGTCAGCTAGTAAAACTTCTGAATAACAAAAGAATTAGGCCCCGCACTGCGGGGCCTAATTCTTTTGTTATTCAATTTAAGTAATGAGCTCATACCTATGGCACAAAATTCAGATTCAAAATATACAAATAGGCTTATCGAACGATGAGCCCAGCGAAGTTAGCTTACGGTAATGCCAAGACATGGCAGTATTTATTCCAGTACTTGGGGTGCCACTTGTCTTTGTGGCTGCAGCGCCGGAGGTTGAGTACATGGTTCCCTTAATAACTTGGATGCAATGGACTTAGGTTTGATTTTCGTCGCTACAAGCGGCTTCTAATTTCTCGCAAGCGAGCACTAGGCGTTATTAAAACTTCTGAATACAAAAGAATTAGGCCCCGCACTGCGGGGCCTAATTCTTTTGTATTCAGTTTACAATGATGATCTACATCAATGCATTTATAATCTTGGATCCTTGATCCTCTGTTAGTGACCCTGCTCTCCCACTAAGGGGGCCATCGTCACGCAGCACGGGTTCTTGTTGCTCTAAAGTCAAAGCACCTTCCCGCTGATAGAACACTCCCGTGTAAATTTTATCTCCCCACTGCATTGCGGACTCACAAGCTGCTTTCCAATCACTGGTGTCATGACCTTCTTCCTCGAGCTTGTGCACCCTTTGTTTAAAGAAAGAATGATCGTTATCGTGGTTGAAAGTCACGCATGGGCTAAGTATATCTATCAAGGAAAAGCCTGTATGGCTAATCGCTTGTTTCATGATATCTGACAGATGGCGTGGATCTCCACTGTATCCGCGAGCCACAAAAGTAGCACCGTTCATTATTGCGGAAGTTAACGGATTTAATGGTGTTTCTACACTACCAAACGGAGTACTTTTAGTTCTCATACCAACACTACTAGTTGGTGAAATTTGGCCAGTTGTGAGTCCATAAATTTGATTGTTCATGACTAAGTAAGTGATATCTATATTGCGTCTTGCGGTATGAGTGAAATGGTTTCCTCCAATACCGTAACCATCTCCATCACCACCAGTAACAATAACAGTTAATTCATGGTTTGCTAACTTTGCACCTGCAGCAACAGCCAGAGAACGTCCGTGCAATGTGTGCATGCCGTAGGAATTAAAATAACCTGGGAAATTCGATGAGCACCCAATACCACTCACAGTGAGAATAGAATGAGGACTTATATTCATTTCAGCGCATGACCTTTGCAGGGCATTTAGAACTCCAAAGTCACCGCAGCCAGCGCACCAGTCTGGATCAGCGAGACCCTTAAAGTCTTTAGGAGTAAGTTGTATGGGTGACGACCCTCCCGAAAATTCTTTTGTGATTGTCATTTGAATGACCTCCTTAAACCATTATTTCCTGATAAGGAATACTTATTGTTGTATTCCCTTCCAACTGTTCCATCACTGCTTCGACAATATGATGAGGCGCAAATGGTTCGCCATCATACTTTCTGATATGCCCATCTGCAGAAATTCCTGTTTCACTTCTTAAGTATCTTGCAAATTGCCCAGAGTAATTATTCTCAACAATGATTGTTCGTTTGGAAGCAGTAAATACTTCTTCTATAACTTTTCCGTGTAACGGCACAATCCACTTAATGGGTAAATGATTAACTGTTATTCCATTTTGTTGAAGTATTGGAATTGCATCTTTAATGACGTTATAAGTAGAGCCCCACCCGACTAAGGTTACTTCAGCATCAGTCTGACCTTCCAAGGACGGAGGAGCCACTTGGCTCTCAACGTTGCTGAGTTTTCTTGCCCGCTTTTCGACCATTTTCCTTCGTTTATGAGGATCTGTGAATTCATCACTAATTAGCAAGGAATTCTCGTCATGTTCATCAGTTGCGACAACATGTATATGGCCTTGGATTCCGGGTAAGGCTCTTGGTGAAACCCCTGATTCTGTGGACTCGTACCTTTTGTAGTTCTGTTCCGTAGATCCTTCAGTAATTAGTTCACCCCTATCAATTGTTGGGTAAACGTCTATTAAATCTGGGTCCACCGTGCTTGTGCCTTCAGAAATGAGTAAGTCGGTTAGAACAATGCCTGGGCATTGCAACTTATCAGTCAGATTAAATAATTCAGGCATAGTATTAAACGCATCAAGTGAATTAAAAGGAGCTACAACAATTCTTTCAAAATCGCCTTGGCTTGCACCAAGTGCTTGCCACAAATCACCCTGTTCAGTTTTAGTAGGTACTCCTGTCGACGGCCCTGCCCGTTGAACGTTGATGAATATTGCGGGAACCTCCATCATTCCAGCCATACCAATAGCCTCTGTCATCAAGGCGAAACCACCTCCAGAAGTAGCGCACATTGACCTTACACCGGCATGAGCAGCACCTATCACTGTATTTGCTACGGCTATTTCGTCTTCCATTTGCCTAACCATTATGCCTAATCCGCGAGCGTTTTGAGCCATCCAGTGCAATACGCCCGTAGACGGGCTCATGGGGTAAGCTGCGTAAAACTTCACACCAGCTGCTGCACCACCCATTGCGAGAGCTTGATTGCCTGTCCAAACAGCCAGGGGCTTTCCACCCTGAGGTGCAGGCATTGGGAATGGTGTGAAGTTTTCTACTGCATGTTGATATCCAGCACGAGCAACGTTTACGTTCTCTTCAACAACAAGCTCACCTTGGCGTGCAAAACGCTGCCTGGTGCTTTCTTCAAGTATGCTGAAATCAAGCCCAGCTAGGTGCATAAAAGCTCCTAAAGCTACAGTGTTTTGAACTAGTCGATTTCTTGAATTATCTGTCAATTCAGCAATAGGTAAACCGCAAAGCTCCACGCCTGACTCGGGCGTCCCAGGTGTAATGGCATCAGAGTTATACAGCACCCTTGATCCTGAGCCCATCAGGCTCAAGTGCCGGTCCATAGTATCTTGATTTAAACATAAAAGCAGATCTAATTTGTCTCCATGGCTATTTGAAAAATCATCCCTAGCACGAATGGTGAGAAAAATATGTCCGCCTCTAACAATAGATTGGAATGCATTGTAGGCATTGATGTGTAAGCCTTGGCGTGCCAACATTTGAACAACAATGTTGCCTGGTGTTGCTATTCCCTGACCGGCGGCACCACCGATTGCTATTGAAAAATCATACCTTTCTGAACTCATACTCATCTCCTAATTCCTGTATCAAACGGCTTGATTAGCATTTCATGCATGGATTGCGTTCCCATCTACAGCCAAAGCTGCTTCTTTGACTGTTTCAGAAATTGAAGGGTGTGCATTTACTACGTTACCAATTTCCAGATTGGTACCATCAAGTATTTTTGCAATGCTCAATTCCCCTAGTAATTCAGTGACATCATTACCTAAGAGATGTGACCCAAGGATTTCACCATTGTTGGAATCAACAACGATTTTTGCAAAACCTTCCTCGGCACCTTCGGTTAAAGCTTTGCCGTTAGCAGCCATGGGGAAACGACCAATTTTGACATCTAAGCCTTGGCTTATAGCGTCTTGTTCTGTCATACCAATACTAGCGACTTGAGGGTGGCAATATACAGCCCTCGGTATTGCATCATAATTTATTGGGGTGGGTTGAAGCCCCGCCAACTGTTCGATCACATAAACACCCTGAGCTTGAGCGACATGGGCTAGAGGAGCATAGCCGATCAAATCGCCGATAGCGTAAATATTTGAATTATTAACCCTCAAAGACTTATCTACTCGAATGAAACCCTCAGATACTTCTGCTTCGATATTTTCAAGTCCAATACCTGTTGAATTCCCATGGATGCCAGCTGCTACAATCACCCTTTGGTTTTTAAAACTTCTAATACCCTTGGGAGTATTGATTGAAAGATCACAGATGTTTTCTTTCTTTGTTAGATCAACAATTCGTGAACTGGTAAGGATTTCTATCCCCTGTTTTTCCAAGTACCTAGTAAGGTAACGAGATACATCTCTGTCTTCACGGGGTAATATTCGCGGTTCAGTTTCTACAATAGTCACCTTGGAGCCGTAAGCGGAGAAAATCCAAGCAGATTCTAAGCCAATGGCACCACCGCCAATTACTAACGCATTGTCTGGTGGGGACTGTTCAAGGAGGCCGCTTCTGTAATTTACAATAGCCTGGCCATCGACCTCGATTCCTGGGATTTCATTGGGGCTTGCCCCAGTAGCCAGAATGATGGTTTGAGCACTAATATGTTGGTTATTAACCAAAATCGTATGATTGTCGAGTAGAGAAGCATTCCCTAGTAGTAGCTCCACACCATTCTTTTTGAACAAACTGTGAATCCCATTTGTAAGTTGTTTGACCACTTTCCAAACTCTCTCCATACCGGCTTGGTAGTTGACATTGAAGTCCGTGACAGAGACACCATAAATGTGAGCAGTTTTAACTGTCTGAAGCACTTCGGCATTTTTAATCATAGCCTTAGTAGGAATGCAACCCCAGTTTAAGCAGACACCACCGACTGCTTCTTTTTCTATGACCAAAGTCTTATACCCAAGTTGAGCAGCTCTAATCGCAGCGACATAGCCACCTGGACCTGCTCCTAATACTGCGACATCATATTCCATAGAAAAAACCTTTAGGTAGAACCGAAGCCAAAACACCACAGATACAATGATCATTGCTATAAGTGTGCTTAACAAAGACAACTACAGTATAAAACGATCTTGGCGAAACGTGCACACTTGACGAAAGTCGCATTGGACCCATAGGAATTTTCTATGGGTCCAATGCGACTTGAAGCCTGTTGCTCATGGTAAAAACCTAAAATGGAATCAACGCACCATGAAATGTATCTAGGTTATTATCCATAGAGTAGAAATTAAACGTGAGATATACTTTCCACATTGAATTTCGTGTAATTTGTTCTTGAATCCCGGTATAAATAAAAGAGATGACGATGCAGGATCAACCACTGGAAGAGCTTCTGGCCCATGCCATTGAAAGCACATATGTAATTAGGCCTCCAAAGCAGTATTTAGCTACATTTGGTGTTACATCAATCAAATACTACCTAGTTACAGAAGCTGCTTACAATAGTTTAAATATAGGTGAAAAAAGTGAAGACGTGGTAATTCGTGAAGGAATGGTCCGCGCAGAGCAACCTCAAGTTGTAACACCTCATTATTTGCTGAACCATGAAGGCTTTGGGGATTATGCCTCAGAATATTTGAGGCAACTCAGACAGCAAGGAGCAGGAGATACGCCAGGGTTACTTTATGCATACAAAAATGAAGGTATGCGCACAAATATTGCCTCTGGTGATGTGAAGCAGGTTGCCTATCGTTTAAAAGGATGGCTAGACAGGGAAGAAAGAGGCATGGAGGCGGTAATACAAGGCATTGATGAGCTTTGGGATGTGTCTTTAATGAAATTTATTTATGATTTAACCTC
This sequence comes from uncultured Dehalococcoidia bacterium, assembly GCA_964391355.1. Classification (GTDB taxonomy): domain Bacteria; phylum Chloroflexota; class Dehalococcoidia; order Lucifugimonadales; family Australimonadaceae. The sequence continues at coordinate 33,545 of CAYMJY010000001.1, forward strand.
CGCATCTTTACGCTCAAACCTAATGGAGATACAAAATCAGGGTCTTTTGGATGTAGAACGAGGCGTACCTCGTGCGGCGAGGGAACGTATTGAGCAATTATTGAATGATGCAAGACAAGGTAATGTTGATCCCGCAGTGGTGCACCAAGAGATTGAACGCTGGGGCGCTTTTGATGAATACCAAGATAAATTCCTCGCTATTTTTAAAAGAAAATAACTCGTGAAGCTTAGAATTTTTGACACTAAACTTAAACATGAGCGAAAACGCTATTTCGTTCAGGTTAGTTTGGCTTCGATATCTTTATTCCTTGTTCTTGTCGCATCAAGCTTTCTTAGTTCGGCTTTAGAGTCCAAAGCGGTGATAGTAGCAGCAATTGCATCTACTGCTTTTGTTTTATTCATTATGCCGCACAGTGATACAGCACATCCACGGCATGTATCCGGAGGCCATTTAGTGGCTTTGGTTATAGGTGTCGCATTTGTTTGGGTTGCGGATTCTTTAGTGACGCTTCAGGCCATTGAAGATTCTAAATTCTTCTTCCCAGTCTTTGCCGCAACCGGTGTTGGTTTTTCAATGCTAGTAATGGCTGCGACAGATACGGAGCATCCGCCGGCTGCTGGTACAGCACTGGGTATATTAAGCAGCCCAGTTTCATTGGAATTGGTTTTATTTATTTTGATGAGCGTTTCGCTATTACTGACTATTCAATTGAGCTTCAGGAAACGCTTACACAACCTTTATTAGTAAAAATACCATCCTTAAGAAATATGGGCAGCTCCGTTTACTTCCAAGAGAGCTCCTGAGATGTAGTTCGCATAGGGGGATAATAGGAAAAGCATGGGACCTACAGCTTCCGAAACTGTCCCTGGCCTGCCCAGAGGGAGCGTAGCAAAATACTTGGCGCGTGCCTCCTCAGGAATTCCTTGTACCGAATCACCCACCCATTCATTTTGCGTTTCGCGCGGACGAGTCAACCTAGTATCAATTGGTCCAAAAGCTATCGAGTTGCTTAGTATGTTGAACCGTGCACCTTCAATTGCTATAGTGCGTGAGAGACCTACTATTCCTGCTTTTGCTGCTGAATAGTTTCCTTGGCCTAAATTCCCGAAAGCTGACATTGAAGATACGGTTAATATTCTGCGTGGTTTAAGTTCAATTTCGGATTCTTTTTCTATTGCTGCTTCTTTACGCATAGCTGAGTACGCAGGCTGTATGACAGAATATGTTCCATTCAAGTGAACATTAATAATATCGTCCCATTGTTCCCTATTCATACGATGGAACATTACGTCCCACGTATAACCAGCGAGCGTGGCAACCAAATCAATGGTTCCAAATTTTTCGATAGCGGTTTTGGTAAGCAACAAGCCAATTTCTGGGTTAGAAACAGAACCAGATACGCCTATAGCCTCACCCTTTGCTGAATCCACGGTTTCTGATAAGGGTTCTGGATCTAAATCGTTAAGAATTAATTTCGCACCACTCTCAGAAAGTGATAGAGCTAATGCTTTACCGATTCCTCTACCGGCGCCTGTAATGATCGCTACTTTTCCTGCAAAACCTTCCATAATGTACCTTCTTTCAGGATATAGTCACAATTGTACAATTTTACTCCAATAATGATTGATGCTTGGAATGCTAAAATCTAATAGGATACATTCAATTTAGTGGCATAAGGAGAAAACGCGTGGCGCATTCATTTGAAGGGATAGATAGCGGTATGTTTGCGGATGCTTTGGACATCCTGAATCATGATGGTGCGATGGTGGGTTTGCAGCCTGTAGCTCATGGACAAAGATTTCATGGTAACGCGCTGACTGTAAGAATGTTGGTTGGTACGCCTGGCACCTTCGCACCGGAAGAAATTGCTTTAGGCAAAATTCTTGAAGGTGCTTCCAAGGATGATGTGATCATCATAGACGTGGGTGGTGAGTACATTACAGTTTGGGGAGAACTAGCAGCTATTGCTGCGCAAAATATCGGAGTAGCGGGATTGATAGTTGATGGTGCAGTGCGTGATGCTGATATTATGCAAGAACTTGGTTTCCCCGTCATAACTAGGCATATCTGCCCGACTGCGGGAAAAACTCGCTTGCGGTTAGGTTCAGTAAATCAAGAACCAGTTAAAGTAGGCGGCGTAAGTGTCAGCCCTGGGGATTTCGTATTTGCAGATGAGACAGGGGCAGTTGTTGTTCCAAAAGACATGTATGATTCTACTTTGGAAGAACTCGACAAGATCAAGAAGAAAGAAAATGCCTTCAAAGAGGGCTTAGCTAAAGGATTACCATACCTCGAAGCAGCAAAAGGTATGGGATTAGTCCAAATTTAATTATATAAAAATTTTTTGTAATTCAGGTTAAGGAGATTAGGCTAATGAGCCTTACAAACGAACAAGTCAAAGAACTAGCAGATTCACTATGGAGCGCTGAGGAAACGCATAATTTCATCCCACCGTTGACTGATTCATTTCCTGATTTATCTCCCGATGATGCATATCGAGTACAAGAACAAGTACTCCAGTATCGATTAAGTAGCGGTAGAAAAGTCGTTGGCAAGAAAGTTGGGCTTACCAGCGCGGCGATGCAAAAAATGTTGGGTATTGATACACCAGATTACGGTATGATTTTTGACAATATGGTTCTTGCAGACGGTGCTGAAGTACCTTTTGATTCATTGCAACAACCGCGTGTGGAGCCAGAGATCACTTTCTTCCTGAAAAAGACCATTAAAGGCCCCAATGTTTCAATTGACGATGTCTTGGAGGCCACGGACTATGTGGTTGCATCTCTTGAGGTTGTAGGTAGTCGTGTAGCTGACTGGAAAATCAAACTTGCGGATACCATAGCTGATAACGCTTCACATATGGCCGCTGTGATCGGATCAGCCAAAATAGACGTCGCTCAAGTGGATCTGGTCAACGAAGGATTGGTCTTTGAAAAAAATGGCGTAGAGCTAAGCAGAGGCACTGGCGCTGCAGTATTGGATAATCCTGCTAAAGCAGTAGCTTGGTGTGCCAATAAGCTTGGTGAGTATGGTGTTCCGTTAAATGCTGGTGAGTTTGTTATGCCTGGTGCGCTAGTTGGCATGACACCTGTTGAAAAAGGAGACATAGTAGTTGCAAAATTTGACACTCTTGGCTCTGTTAGTGTGAAGTTTATTTAGATTGTGTTGATTTGCACCTTGGTGTACTTAAGGAGACTTAGATGGATCATGAAAAGATAGGAGTAGCCATTGTTGGCTCCGGAAACATAGGCACAGACCTGATGCTAAAGCTTGCCGATCACCCTAGGCTTGAAATGAGATTAATGGTTGGCATTGATCCAAATTCTGAAGGCTTAGCAATGGCCAAGCAAATGGGATATCAAGTAACTGCTAATGGTATTGAGGGATTTAAAGAGCATCATGATTTGGTAAAAATTGTATACGAATCAACCAGTGCGAAAGCCCACATAGCAAACGCACCTGTCTATAAAGAGTTGGAAAAGATAGCTATCGATCTAACGCCTGCATCTGTGGGTCCGTATGTTGTGCCGTATGTGAATATTGGAGATGTGCTTGATGAACCAAACGTCAATTTAATTACGTGCGGTGGACAGGCGACAATCCCCATGGTTAATGCGGTGTCAAAAGTAACAAGGGTTCCATACGCCGAGATTGTTGCAACTATTGCCTCTAAAAGTGCGGGCCCAGGTACAAGAGCTAACATAGATGAATTCACTGAAACCACAGCTACAGGCATCGTGAGAATTGGTGGTGCTGAAAAGGGTAAGGCTATTATTATTCTCAATCCCGCAGACCCGCCTATCATAATGAGGGACACTGTTTATTGCCAAGTAGAGGAAATGGACAAAGAGGCTATACTTGGCTCCATTCATGACACGGTTAAGAGGATTCAAACGTACGTACCTGGTTATCGGCTACGCGTAGATCCGATTTTCTATGACGATAGAGTTGTAATAACAATAGAGGTCGAGGGCGCAGGAATGTATTTGCCCAAGTATTCAGGTAATTTGGATATTATGACAGCGGCCGCTGTAGAAGTGGGCGATCAATTTGCTAGAAGCCTATTGGGCTTGCCAACTCAAACAGCACCAACTGCAGGAGGGGCATAAAATGTCCATTAAGCGAAAAATCAGACTCGTCGATTCCACCATGCGTGACGGAAGCCATCCGATGGCTCATCAATTCACCGCAGAACAAGTCACCCAGATTGCACAAGCTCTTGATGGAGCTGGTATTCCTTTAGTTGAAATTTCTCATGGTGACGGCCTAGGTGGTTCGTCTCTGAATTATGGATTCTCAAAAGAAGATGAACAAGATTTAATAGCAGCAGTCAATTCAGCGATGTCTAATTCCCGTATCACCGTTTTGCTTTTACCAGGCATAGGGATTCAAGAAGATTTAAAAGAATCCTATGACCGCGGGGCAAGAGCAGTTCGCGTGGCAACTCACTGTACTGAAGCAGACATTGCAATTCAGCATATTGGCCTGGCACGTGATTTGGGTATGGAAACGCTGGGGTTTTTAATGATGGCCCATATGATTGAACCTGCTGACCTCGTAGAACAAGCAAAAATCCATGAATCTTCAGGTGCAGAAGCAGTGTACGTTACTGATTCTGCAGGAGCGTTACGCCCGGATGGTGTACGAGCGAGGGTATCTGCGTTACGTGAAGCCTTGGACCCAAAAACCAAAATTGGCATTCATTGCCACAACAATTTAGGCCTTGGTATAGGTAACTCCCTAGCTGCAGTGGAAGAAGGAGCCGAGTACGTGGATGGTTGTTTGGGAGGTTTAGGCGCTGGTGCTGGTAACGCTCAGACTGAAGTTTTGGCATCTGTTTTAGAGTTAGAAGGCTATGAAACCGGTGTAGACATATACAAAATCATGGATGCAGCTGAGGATGTAGTAAAGCCAATGATGCAAAGACCGCAAATTATTGATAGAGCCAGCTTGGTTCTCGGTTATGCAGGTGTTTACTCAAGTTTTTTGTTGCACACATATAGGGCCGCTGCAAAGTTCAATATTGAACCACGTGATATTTTAATGGAATTAGGAAAGCGCAAAATTGTTGGGGGACAGGAAGATTCAATTCTTGACCTTGCAGCAGAGTTAGCGTCAGAGCAAGAAAAAACAACTGCTAGCTAAAACTTAAAACCCGAACATGAATCATGATTTATGTTCGGGTTTTAATCGTTCCGTCCCATTCTTCTAAAGGCGTGCAATGCCACCACCATCTTTCGTCAACTGACTCCCTACCTGAAATATCTGCTCTCCCTGTTGCCCAAAGTAAATCTAGCCAAGGATCCGAGCTGAGAATAACCCAAGGGAATAGGCGGGTTAGTATTTTAATGACTAAATCGCTATCAGGAGTGAAAGAAACTCCTAAGCCTTGAGAAATATCATAGCTGTGCAAGACTATTTCAGCGCAAGTCATAGCAACATAACCTGTGGAGTCGGCCATTCCAGCGGGATGAAATACCCTATCGTCCTTACCCATTTGTTTTGCCAGAGCAATCACAATTTGTGTTGTCGATTTAAATATTTCGAGTGAATCCCACACTGGAATTTTCGAATTAATGTCTCGGAAAACTGGGATTGCGTTCTGCGATCGTGTTGCTAAGCGAATAGAATAATTCAACGTTACATTTATTAAATGGTTAAGAGTTTCGAGACAACTCCATTCTAGCCTTCCTGCTCCATTGCCCCATTCAGACTCCTCGCTTTTAGATAAAGCTAAAAGGCTAAAATCCAAAGCGGTAGCGATGCTATTTCCATTTAGACTAGACATGGGGGTATATTGGAACAGATCACCAATTTTCTATCAACCTACTCCGATTGACTGATATGATGTTTTGCTTAAGGAGCCTTAGTGGAAATTCGAAATATTGAAGTTACTTTAAAAGAGGTCGATAGTACTGGTACTCCAGTGGTCGAGATTGATGACCAAAAACTACCAATCTTTGGCGCAATTAAGGGGGAACGAGTACACATCACTGCTCAAATATCCTCAAATAAAGCAAGTGAAATTCAATTGTCGCAAGTGATAGAAAAATCCATACACCGTGTGGATGCCCCTTGCATACATTTTGGTGAGTGTACCGGGTGTCAGTGGCAACATATCAGTTACCAACACCAACTATCAATGAAATACCAAATTGTTATAAATGCTTTTAAAGGGGTGAGGGATTTTGATGTTAAGGACATTATGCCAACTCTTCCTAGCCCTAAACAATATGGATACCGTAACCATGCAAGGTTCACTGTTAGTAAAAGAGAAGGTCTCTTGGGTTTTATTAATAAAGAAAGCAGGTCACATATAGCAATATCAGAATGCAAAATCATGGACTGGCGAATTAACGAGATACTCGCCTCTATTCAAGGGAAAGTTAATGAGACAGCGCAACTTGCTGTACGTGTAGGACAGCATACTGATTCGCGTATGGTCCAACCCCGCTTATTAACTTCAGATGTGCCAATAAACACAGGACAGGAATATTATCAAGAAAGGATTAAAGAGCGAACTTTCAGGATAGCGTCGCCTTCCTTTTTTCAAGTTAATACTGAACAGGCCGAGCATGTTGTTGACTTGGTTATCCAAGCTTTGCATTTAAAAGGCGATGAAGTAGTAATTGATGCTTACGCTGGTGTTGGTATATTCGCTGTAATGCTCGCACCTCATGTGAAAAAAGTAATAGGGATTGAATATTCAGAGAAAGCTGTTTCCGATGCTGCATTTAATGCTCAAGGACTTCCTCAAGTGGAGTTCAAACTTGGTAAATCAGAAGTAGTTCTCAGGCAATTAACATCGCAACTAGATGATGTGGATGCAGTTATTTTGGATCCCCCTAGAAGTGGTTGTGAAAAGGAAGCACTTAAATCTTTGATTGACCTTGCACCTAGGCGAATTGTTTACGTCTCTTGTGAACCTGTTTCATTAGCGAGAGATATCGATATTCTTTTATCAGGTCCTTTCAAAATTGATAAAATTCAGCCTGTTGATATGTTTCCTCAAACACGTCACGTAGAGTGCATCGTTACATTAAATCGAGATCAGGAGAAAGTAGATATTCGATCAAATAGAGGGAATTTAGTTCTTGCATCGAAATCTCCTAGAAGGCAGGATATTTTAAGCCGACTAGGAATAAAATTTATTACTAACCATCCATCAGTTGTTGAGAAGCCAGAAGAAAATGCCAAAGCTGATGACCTTGCAATTTCACGAGCCTTAGAGAAGGCTAGAACCGTGGCCAGAGGATTCACTAATGGGGTTGTGATTGGTGCCGACACAGTCGTCCAGTTAGGTGATTTGGTTCTAGGAAAACCTGCTGACCGTGCAGAAGCATTTAAGATGCTTAACTTGCTCCGCGATAGGGAGCATAACGTAATCACGGCGATAGCTCTAGTGGATGCTAATACAGATGAATATATAGTTGATCATCTAATATCCAGAGTACGCATGCGTAATTATTCGGAAAAAGAAATGACCGACTTCATTGAGACAGGACATTCTTTTGACAAAGCAGGAGCTTATGCGGTCCAAGATGAATTTTTCTACCCAGCAGCAGAAGTTTCAGGTTGTTATTTAAATGTGGTTGGCCTGCCGGTATGTAAGTTGGTAGAACTTTTTGAACAATTTGGAGTTCCTCCAATGATCAACGTTCAACAGGGATGGAAAGAGCTTGTTAGATGTCCTGCTTGTTCGAGAAAGATTACTAATATGAACATGGTTCAGAATAAAAAAGAGTCAGGTATTTAGAATGGACATCTTAGGAATAGGAATCACGGAGATTGCTGTAATAATGGTTGTTGGGGTGATTTTCCTCGGTCCAGCTAAAATCGTAGAAATTGCAAGTAAGATGGGGTTTTATTGGCGAACGGCGCAAGGATTTCTGCGAGAGGCAGCCGATGCTGCAACTATTAAATTAGATCTTCCAGAATCCAACCCCGTACAACCCGAGTATAAAAATTTGGAAGAGCCTTCAGACTCAATTAAAAGGGCCGAGAAAGAACCTGACGAACCAGATTCAAAGAATTCCCTAGAAGAGAATAGATAATTATGACGGCCGAAATGAGTTTGAGGGAACACCTAGATGAGCTTAGGAGACGTTTGATTTGGGTCGTACTCTTTGTCATCCTTTCAATGGTTATTGCCTTTGTTTTTAGGGATCAGATTTTAGGTTTCTTATTAGAGCCAGGTTTTTCAAAATTAGATGAAAGACCAATAGCTACTGAGGTGCTTGAAGTAGTAGGTGTTACATTTAAAGTCACATTTATGGTTGGTCTGGTGGTTTCTTTGCCCGTTGTTATTTACCAGATAGTTCGTTTTGTATCACCTGGTTTGACTAAGAGAGAAAAGGTGTACCTTCTTTTTTTCATACCAGTAATTCTGATAGCTTTTATAGCAGGGGCTGCATTTGCATACTACGTTTTATTCCCACCAGCTTTTGAATTTTTGTTCAATTTCGGCACTGACAATGTAGATCCTGAAATACGTGTATCTAGCTATATCAACGTAGTGATTTCCCTTATGTTTTGGATGGGAACAGTATTTCAAATACCCTTGGTAATGTTCATTCTAGCAAGGGTTGGAGTCGTCACACCCAAGTGGTTAGGTAGGTTCAGAAAGTACGCAGTAGTACTAGCATTTATTGCAGCTGCAATAATTACACCGACTTTCGACCCTATAAACCAAACGCTAGTTGCAGTGCCAATAATTGTTCTTTACGAGATAGGTATTTTGATGGCGCGAATAGGCAGGCGTTTAAAACAAAGAAAATCTTAGTTCTTTTTTTTCTTTGAAGTAACTTCAGGAACAGTTTTTTCTTCGACACTTGATTCATCAGAGGTCACTGATTTTCTGAACTCCCTAATCCCACGGCCAATAGCACCGCCGACTTCAGGAACCCGGCTTGCACCAAAAATCACTAAAACGATCACTAAGATAATTGTCAATTCTGGCCATCCAATACCGAAAGGCATATTTTTCTCCTGCTCTGAATTAATTTCAGTAATGATACGCTAGCGCACACCTCTTACCAAAACAACCCCTGTTAACAATGCAAAGATACCTAATGCGCGTAACAAGTCAAATCTATGGATCGCACCACCAAAAGTTCCAAAATGGTCATGAACAACGGCCCCGGCCATTTGCCCTGCCAATACGATTACGAGATAAAGGCCTACTCCAATTTTAGGTCCAATAAAACCAGCACCAATTAGGAAAGGTAAAGCAAATAATCCAGTTATAGCAAAATAGATATTTAAACCTCGCATCACTACTAATAGCACAACCATAGATAGTGACCCTAATACGACATAAAAAGTCAAACGGTCTAAAGGCTGGGGCAATGATATATTCCCTTGCCTGATTGCAAGAATACTTAGGATGATCGCAACGCCCAAGATAGTTGATACTAGGGAAGTAAAGGCACCTTCAACAGAACCTCGTGACTTCGAAATTGCAGAAATCATTACGAGTTGAGTGGCGTTTCCAAATCCTATTGTGAAAGCTAGTACTAAGTAAAAAATTTCTAACAATGAATCTCCTAGGCTCTTATTATATTTTACCGACTGTACTGGCACGCGCTATTAAATCAAATAAAATTGCAGATTCTGAGTTCTGGCTGGATTTTATTCCGAGGTCAGCTTCTATTAGCAAACTATAAAGACGCTTTACATCATGAATAGTTAATGCCTTCGACTGTTGAACTGTTTTCCTTACTACAAAGTCAGAATTCGTTCCCAATGATGATTTCCAATCTTTACTCGGGACACCTGAACTTGAAAGGTCATGAACCAAAGCAATTAATCTCACCTGACGTGCAAGCATTGTTATTAAATAAGACGACGAATACGTAGAAGAAACACCGGTGCCCATTATTGTGCCGAGTAACCTTATTGATTTTTCGGTCTTCCCTTCAACCATTGAGTCAACTAACTCAAATATATTTGTATCGCGAGCGCCTGAGGTTATTTGTTCAATATCTTCGGTTTCTATGTTTTGGTTGTATTTATAGATAGAGAGTTTTTCAAGTTCATTTTCCATGCTCCATAGGTCATCTCCAACTAGTTCAGCCAATAAATTCACAGCTGGCTGTGAAATACTAGCTCCTTTATCTCGAACTCGGCTGGTGATCCATTCAAACAGAGCTTGCCCCTGTAATCTTCTAAATTCCTTAATCACTATTTTTTCGTTGCCATTAGCTGTTTTAGGAAGGAGTTTTTTGAACATTTCCCACATGGGATTAGAATCGGAAGTTTTGCTTTCTAGAAAAACAACATCAGTTGTGAGGGGCATTTCAACCAAAAGTAAATAGAGATCGTTGGTTATAGAATCTGCCTTCGTAGTTTCTTTATTGTTCGATCTCTTTCTTCTATTTTGACTTTGGTTTTTTTCGAACTTCATGAAAAGGTCTCGAACAATGACTAACCTTTTTCCAGATATAAATGGGGCTACCATCGCAGCAGAACCAAAAGTATCAATTGTGAAATCTCTACCATCGATTGAAGTTACGTTAGCGTCTTGAATATCTTTTGTACCAACGAGTTCAATGAGTTCGTGCAAGGCTTCATTTGCAGAAAAGTTGTTATCGCCGTGAAAAACGTAAATCAAAAGAATCCCTCATCATTTTTGGAGTAATTAAAGAATCATTTATACTTATAACCAAACCACCTCAGTTGAGTATTTTTATGAAAATTATAGCAAGTTTGTTAAGAATGATTTATTTAATGATTCACCCCAGGGTGCCTTTGAAGGTGAAGCTTATTCCTATCATTGGTATTCTCTACCTTTTCTGGCCTCGTGACATACTAATGGACTTTACATTTGCGATTGGGTTTTTTGACGATCTGATTGTTTTAATGCTTTTAACTAGTATTTTTGTAAAAATGGCATCGAGGAAATTAAACCAAAGGCAAGATCCTGAAAATGGAACGAAAGTCGTTGACGTTAAATATCAGGTAATTAGCAAAGATGATAAGGAAAACACACAAAAGTGAAATTTAAGTTATCGTTGTTGTAAATTTTCTAAGGCTACTATTTGTTTCGCCCTAGAATAACTCAAGTTTCGGAGGTAACGCATGAATCCCCTCAAACCCAGAAGTTCAGAAATGACAGATGGGCCTTCACGGGCAGGAGCCCGTTCGATGCTGAAGTCGATTGGATATACAGATTCTGATCTAGCAAAACCTATCATTGGCGTAGCAAATATGTGGATCGAAACGATGCCTTGCAATTTTAACCATCGTGAAATGTCACAATATGTGAAAGAAGGAATTAGAGCTGCAGGTGGCACACCAATGGAAATCAACACGATTTCTGTTTCCGATGGTGTTTCAATGGGCACTGAAGGTATGAAGGGATCTCTAATCAGTCGCGAAGTTATTGTAGATTCTATTGAAATTGCATCGAGAGGACATTCATTCGATGGACTCGTTATTTTAGTTGCATGTGATAAGACAATTCCGGCAGGGGCTATGGCTCTCGCAAGGCTGAATATACCAGGTTTGACGTTTTATACCGGTTCGATTTTGCCTGGAATACACAACGGAAAAAAAGTCACTGTCCAAGATGTATATGAAGCAGTAGGGGCACATGCTGCAGGGAAGATAACAGATGCTGCATTAAAATCTTTGGAGGACGTCGCATGTCCTGGAGCTGGTGCGTGCGGAGGACAATTCACAGCTAATACTATGGCGATGGCTTTGGAATTCTTAGGGATCAGCCCTGCTGGATTAAGCGCTTCCCCTGCTGTAGGTGAAGAGAAGAAGAATGATGCTCGTAGAGCAGGAGAATTGGCAGTCAAACTGTTAGAAGATGGAATTTTACCAAGAGATGTAATGACTCGCGATGCTTTTGAGAATGCAATTGCATGTGTCGCGGCTACTGGAGGTTCAACAAATGCAGCTCTGCATCTAATCGCAATAGCTCGCGAGGTTGGAATACCTCTCTCTATCGACGAATTTGATGCAGTTATGGCTAGGACACCTATCATAGCAAGTCTGAAACCGGGTGGTGAATTTGTAGCACAGGATCTACATGAAGCCGGTGGGTATGGCGTGATAGCCAAAGAGTTGTTGGCAGCAGAATTGGCACATCCTTCAGTTTTGAACGTGGATGGAAGATCTTTAACCCAGGTAGCTGAATCAACAAAAGAAACCCCTGGTCAAAAAGTTGTAGTGTCCGCCTCTAAAGCTTTTAAAAATTGGGGAGGATTGGCCATTTTACGAGGTAACCTGTCACCCGAAGGTTCAGTTGTTAAATTGGCAGGACATGACAGGCTAACCCATAAAGGACCTGCGAAGGTTTTTGATAGTGAAAAACAAGCATTTGCTGCAGTGCAAAATGGACTAATTGTTAATGGTGATGTGGTGGTAATTAGGTATGAAGGCCCAGCAGGTGGACCAGGAATGCAAGAGATGTTAGGTGTTACTGCTGCGCTCGTGGGTAGAGGTATTGATGAAGAAGTTGCGCTCATCACAGATGGTCGATTTTCGGGAGCTACCCATGGTTTCACAGTTGGTCATATAGCACCAGAAGCATTTCGTGGAGGGCCCATTGCGCTAATTAGGGACGGCGATATTATAGTAATCGATGTAGAAAACAGGCGCTTGGATGTTGAATTACCAGAAGAGGAATTAGCTAAAAGGCATAGCGAATGGAAGCAACCTGAACCTAGATATAAGACTGGGGTAATGGCAAAATACGCTAAGACTGTTTCCTCTCCAAGCGATGGTGCAATAACTAGCCCTGGTTTACAGGGCAGTATCTGGTAAACCTAATTACAGGGGCTTATCTAAACTCTGCTTCGACTATGCCCAGGTGACCAAAGTCTGTAATAACCCTATCACCTTGCTGTATTTTGACTTGCCGGGTCATAGACCCAGTCATTATTAATTCGTCTTTACGTAAGCTTCGGTCAAATTGAAAAAGGGTATTTGCAAGCCAAATTAATGAAAGGACTGGATCGCCCATTACGTTCTCACTGATACCTTCTTCAACTAACTGTTCGTTTATATAAACTTTCGCTTTAAGGCCCAGTAATTCTGTCTGTTTGTACGGATAAGGTTTGCCTAAAACTATTGCTTTTTGCTGACTGTTATCTGCAACTGCTAAAGCGAGTTGTTTAGTAAAATCTCCACGAGTCTCCGGTATTTCAATAGCAGGAATTACTTCTGCAATTGCCGATACTGCATCTAAGTATTTTATATCTGGACCTATCAGATCTTTATTGAGCCGAAAACAAATTTCGTTTTCAATTGATGGTTCTATCAGGTTCGGGAAATCAAAAATCTGTGGAGACGAAAAAAACCCATCGTTCTCCCCATCTATCACTACATTGCCAAAAACCGGTTCTGAGACCTTGAATTGATCTCGCATGAGCTGACTTGTAAGACCAACCTTCCAACCGGTTAACTCCGCTCCATTTTGGATTCTACGATCAAGGATACCGAGCTGAATGCCGTATGCTTGGTTTATATTTATATGGTCTGCCCAATCTTGAGGAAAATGGATTCCTTGGTTTCTTTTACGCCAAAAATCAGAAACTAAGCTTGCCAGGATTTTGCTGCTCATCCTACGACACTCCTTTGAATTGGCCTCCGTCGATAAGAATATTTTGGCCAGTTATAAACCCAGCTTTATCAGAAGCTAAAAAGCAAATAAGATCAGCAGCTTCTTCAGCTTTCCCAAATCTATATGCAGGGATTTGTGTTTTCCTTAATTCCATTGCATCCTGAATCGGAGCTCCTCTTTTTTTAGCTTGCATTTCAGCAACTACTTTTAGACGTTCTGTTTCAATGGAACCGGGCAGAATTGTGTTGACTGTAATGTTGCTTGATGCTAACTCAGTAGATAGAACCTTCGAATATGACGATGCGGCTGTACGTGAAACTGTAGAAAGGGCGAGATTCTCTTCAGGCTGTTTAATTGAAAGCGAAAGTACGCTTAAAATTCTTCCAAAATGATTTTTTTTCATAACTGGAATAACTAATTGACTCATCCTCACAACGCTCAAGAAGTTTAACTCGATAGCTTGGTACCAAAGTTCGTCTGTCAAACCTGTGGGATCCCCAGGTGGAGGACCTCCTAAATTGTTAATTACAATATCAATCCGACCCCAATGTGAGGAAGTTCGGTTGACAACATTTTCGATCTCATCTTTTTTAGAGAGATCAGCAGGTATGGTGAGCACTTTTGACGATCCATGTGCATTGGCGATTTTTTCTGCTGCTGCTTCAAGCTGTTCAGAGCCGCGAGCTACCATCGCAACAAAAACACCTTCACGCGCTAATGCTTCAGCAGTAGCAAAGCCAATACCTTTACTCGCACCACCAATGATTGCAACTCTGCCTTCGATGCCAAGATCCATAATATGCTCCTTCCATCAGGATGATAGCTTAATATCGTATTTTTGATATTCTAATTAAACTGATAATTATAAATAGTATTCAAAACATTTGACCAAGGAGTATGAAAATGATCGGACCATTACAGGGGTTACGAATTTTAGATTTAACCCGTGTGCTTTCTGGGCCATTTTGCACAATGTTACTTGCGGATTTAGGTGCCGAGGTTATCAAAATTGAAGAACCTGTGGTGGGGGACCCAGCAAGAGGTAACGGTCCATTTTTATCTAGTAAAGACGCTGGTGAAACTACATACAGCACCTATTTTATGAGTATTAACCGAGGCAAATCTTCTGTTTCAATTGATTTGTCAAAAGATAAAGGACGTAATCTTTTTTTTGATTTGGTTAAATCTTCAGACGTAGTAATAGAAAACTTTCGCCCAGGCACCGCTAAAAAGCTGGGTGTTGATTATGAGAAAATACAATCAATCAATCCTCAATCTATTGTGGCTTCTATTTCAGGATTTGGCCAAACCGGCCCATACTCTTCGAGACCTGCACTTGATGTGATTGTTCAGGGTATGGGGGGACTAATGAGTATTACAGGTGAATTAGGAGGTGGCCCGATTAGGGCTGGGACGAGTATTGGGGATATAACAGCTGCATTATTTACAACTGTTGCTATATTGGCCGCACTGAGAGAACGCGAACTATCTGGCAAAGGACAGTATATCGACATTAGCATGATGGATTGTCAGGTTGCTATATTGGAAAATGCTTTCTCCCGCTATTTTTCCCAAGGCGAAATACCTACAAGGATCGGTACTAGACATCCATCTGCAACACCTTTTCAAGCATTCAAGACAGCAGACGGTTACGTAGTTGTTGCAATTATGGGAGGTTCCACTGAACAATGGCCACTGTTTTGCGCCGCTATAGATCACCCTGAATTAATGGATGACCCTCGGTACGGAACGGGGTGGGATCGCACACAGCGTTACGACGAGCTTATCCCAGTAATTGAAAAAGCAATGTTAATGAAGACGACACAGGAGTGGGTTGAAATACTTGGAGACTTAGGGATTCCTGTGGGACCCGTTCAGGATATTGCCCAAGTTGCAAACGACCCTCAAATTTTGGAAAGAAATATGATCGTAGATTTTGAACATCCTTCCCTTGGCGTTATGAAGAGTACTGGGAATCCAATCAAATTTTCTCGGACCAGCGTAACTCCTAACATGATTGCTCCTTCACTAGGTGAGCAAACAAATCAAATTTTATCTAATTTGCTGAATTTATCTCTGGATGAACTAGAGCAACTTAGAAAAGAAGAGGTAATTCAATAGTTTGTTCAGCAGGACGCTTTATACAAACTGTGCGCATTTCGGTATTCTGAAATTGTATTCAAATTTGTCAAAGCTAGCCTGTCTTTAGTCGGTACTAGTATTCTATTATTTTGGTGTCTTGAAACTATTGCTCTGATACCCTGCGTTTCTTCGTTAATACTCAATAACTCTTCAGTTAGAGAAGAATTAAATAGGATTGGGTGTCCTACTTTGCCTTCGAGGATTGGAGATGAAACCATTACTTCTTTTGAAGTATTTTCCATGGATTCCCTAAGATCCTGAAGTAATTCTGTAGACCGTGGCTGATCCACTGAAGCTATCAGAATCGAACTTGGGGTTAATCGCATGGAACTTAGAGCTTCGATCCCGATTTTTATTGAGCTAGACTTTCCATCTGCATACGAATTATTTACTACTGTTGTGAAACCTCGAGGAATGCGAGCTTCCAGAAGTGCATATTGATACCCCAATACAATCACCAAAGGTGCAAACCCTGCTGCAATGATTGTTTTGATTGAATAACCAAGTAAATCAGTATCACCCCAGGGTAAAAGAGCTTTCATCTCTTTCATTCTTGAGGATTCACCAGCAGCTAAAAGTATTGCAGCTGCAGATCCCATATTACTGGATTTCGTCGGATACTGAGTTTTTGCTTACAAGGCTATCAATCAAGCTCTCTTCGATTTTGAGAGTCCCTGCAGCTTTTCCGTGACGCCACGCTAGGATTTCGGAAACGATACTGATAGCTATTTCTGATGGATCGCGGCCGCCCAAATCTAAACCGATTGGAGCATGTATAGATTTTATCTTCTCTACTGAAACCCCATTCTTAAGCATCGATTGGTATATAAGTAACGTTTTGCGTTTAGATCCGATAAGACCTACATAGCCAGCATTAGTCCTAGCAGCACTTTCTAAAGCAACATCATCAAATTGATGCCCACGACTTGCTACTACAATTGCAGTATTGGGTGTGATATCAAATTGATTAATCGCATCTACGTAAGAACCTACGTGTACCTTTTCAGCCATCGGAAAACGATCTTTGTTAGCAAACTCTTGTCGGTCATCAGCTACAAAAACTCTAAAACCGAGAGACTCGGCAACCCGCGCAGTAGCTACATTTACATGGCCACCACCAATAAGCAGTAAAGATGGAGGTGTTGTGTAGGCAATTACGAAAACTTCATCTCCAGATGATGTTTCAAACCTTTGAGTTCTACCCATTGGCATGCAGCTCAAAGCAACCTTCATCGCTTCATCGTCCAACGATTTATTCCCTAGTGTACCTTGAGTTTTGCCATCGGGGTAAAAACTAATTTTATTACCAATGGTTCCATGAGTACTTCTAACTAAAGTTGCTACAGCTAGTGACCCAGCACCATCGTAAGCATTAGCTATTGCTTTGGTTAAATCAGCGTGTGAAGTTGGGTCCAGAATTGGTTCAATATAAAAATACATCGAACCACCACATACCAGACCATCCTGAGCAGCAATTTCTTCGTTCAGAAAATAGTCTTTATAGATAGGCTTAGATTCATCCCTAAGTGCTTCTTTTGCAGCAAACCAGATATCACCTTCTACGCACCCACCGCCTAATGTTCCTACGGTTGATCCATCAGACCTAACGAGTAGGCAAGCTCCTGGCTTCTGAGGAGTTGATCCCGATGTATTAACCACAGTAGCTAGAACAAATTTCTCATCTCGTTCCGCCAAAGCTGCAGCTTCTAGATAAACATTTTTCATGGTCCCTCTATCTATTCAATATGATAAAGCTTCATAGACCATGTTGCCAAACATGCGTAATGAAAACTTAAAAGTATGAACTAGTCAATATTTGATTTTCTGAGGACAATACTTTTAACCCAACTAGGCGAAGGCTTAGGATAATCAGATCGATAATGAGCACCCCTGCTTTCTTTACGGATAATAGAAGCTGTGGTCATTAACCACCCAACTAATGTCATATTTGCGAGTTCGTTGGTTGCACGGTCATTTAAATTGGACTTTTCAATAAAGCCGGACGAGAGAAGTCTGAGAGTATTTTCTAACCCGTCTCCATTTTTTATTATTCCAACATTGTCCATCATTATTTGTTGCAATAAATCTTTCGTTAAACCAGCTTTATTAACCTGACCAACAGGAGGAGTTAAGCAAAAGCCGCCCTTTGATATGTGCGGAATCCCGCTTTGTCTCAAGGCACCCGCGATTGTTCTCTCTATGACTCTTCGGGCGAAAACCACAGTTTCTAATAATGAATTGCTTGCTAATCGATTAGCACCGTGAACGCCTGTTGATGAAACTTCACCACAGGCATAAAGGTTAGGAATTGTTGTTTGGCCCCACAAGTTTGTTCTTATTCCGCCCATCATGTAATGTGCGGCTGGGGCAACAGGAACTAAGTCCTTGGTTATATCTATGCCATAACCCTTGCATACTTGATAAATTGTGGGAAAACGACTAATCCGAGTGCTTTCATTGATAGGGCTGAGGTCGAGCATTACGTGATCGGTATTTTCTTTTGCCATTTCGTCAATAATTGCCCTTGACACCACATCACGGGGGGCAAGATCGTGGTTTTTATGGTATCGATTCATAAAGAATTCGCCCTTTTTGTTAACCAGCTTTGCGCCTTCACCACGCACTGCCTCTGAAATTAAGAAAGGGCTGACTCCGGGTATAGATAATGCAGTCGGATGAAATTGATAAAATTCCATTCCTGTGAGCTCTGCACCCGCATTGAAACCTAGCGCTACTCCATCACCAGTGGCAACAGCAGGGTTAGTAGTGGCCTTGAACAGTTGGCCTGCTCCACCCGTTGCCAAAATTATGTTGTCCGCGTTGAACGATGTCTTGAGTTGTGCTTTTGAGTCTACAACTTCAACTCCTACGGCTCGCCGCTCCTCAACTTTAATTGATGTGACTAGCGCATACTCTAATACTTCGATGCTTGAAGATTGAGCCAGCCGAGCTAGGGTCAATTCCATATGAGCACCCGTTGCGTCTCCTCCAGCGTGAAGTACTCGTGGCATAGCATGAGCACCTTCAATCGCAAGAGCTATTTGACCATCAATTTCGTCAAACGAAATCCCTAATTTGATTAGATCATTAATTCGAGACGGACCTTCAGCGGTTAGTACTTCGACAGCACTAGGATCAGATAAACCTGCCCCAGCCTTAATGGTGTCTTGCATATGGATTTCGGGCGAATCATCACGACCTATGGCAGCTGCAATACCTCCTTGAGCGAGCAGCGTATTCGTATCCTGAATGGATCCTTTAGTCAAAACTATTACTGAGCCATGCTTAGACGCTTCCAAAGCTGCAAAAAGTCCAGCAATGCCACTTCCTACTATTATGTAATTGAAATGTTTTAGCATCGGCTTATTATCATTGCTCGGATCTGCTCGACAATCTCCCTAAGGGTTAATATGCTGCATTTTAATTGTTCAGTGTTTATTAATTCATTATTTTTTTGATGGTGTGAGTTATGAATTAGTATTTATTTCAAGTTTATAAAAGCAACATTAGGTTGCCTTTTTCGATAAGAGGATTTTATGCCTGTCAAACATAGCACTCCTGAAGAAGAGGTCATAGATGATAGACGGTTCAGGATCAGGCATTCAGCTGCTCATTTGTTGGCTGATGCCGTTTTGGAGATATTCCCTGAAGCAAAATATGCAATAGGCCCTCCTGTGGAAACTGGTTTTTATTATGATTTCGAACTAAGCAGGCCATTTACCCCCGAGGACTTAGTAAAAATTGAAGCGGTAATGAACAAACGTGTTAGCGAGGCACACATTTTCGAAATGTCTGAAGTGACAAAAGAGGAAGCTAAGTATCTTTTTAAAGACCAACCTTATAAACAAGAAATAATTGATGGATTAAATATCGATGAAACGATAACAACTTGCAGGCACGGCAAATTTCTCGATCTTTGTAGGGGAAGACATGTTGAAACCACCTCTGATATTCCAGCTTTTAAATTACTGAATGTTGCTGGAGCTTATTGGAGAGGTGATGAAAGAAACCCAATGCTTCAACGTATTTACGGGACTGCTTGGGAATCAAAGGAAGCAATGGGCCTTCATCTGACTCAGATTGAGGAAGCTGCAAAAAGAGATCATAGGGTTTTGGGTAGAGAACTTGATCTATATTCTCACCACGATCAAGTGGGATCAGGTTTAATTCTATGGCATCCTAAAGGTGCAAGAGTACGATCAATTATGGAAAACCATTGGCGGGATCAACATATTGCACGTGGGTACGAACTGGTCTATTCACCGCATATTGGGAAATCATCTCTTTGGGAAACAAGTGGGCATCTAGATTTTTATCGTGAAAGCATGTACGAGGCTATTAACGTAGAAGGGCAGGAGTACTTCGCCAAACCGATGAATTGCCCCTTCCATGTGCATATTTATGATTCATCTAAGCGTTCTTACCGAGAATTGCCCATTCGGTATACAGAGTTAGGCACAGTGTATCGGTATGAGCGATCAGGGGTTTTGCACGGAATGCTTAGAGTTCGTGGCTTTACACAGGACGATGCTCATATATTTTGCATGCCAGAACAAATTGAAGACGAAATAGTTGGTGTTTTAGATTTTGCTTTCGACCTTTTAGGTGCCTATGGATTTAATGATTATGAAATTTTCTTGAGTACCCGCCCTGAAAAATCAGTAGGTGAAATTGCTGATTGGGATCTAGCAACAGATTCTCTGAAAAGAGCCCTCGATCGCAAAAACGTAATTTATTCTATGGATGAAGGGGGAGGTGCGTTCTATGGCCCCAAACTCGACATAAAAGTAAAGGATGCGATAGGACGTTCTTGGCAATGTACTACTGTTCAGTTTGATTTCAACTTACCAGAGCGCTTTGATCTGAAATATGTGGGCGCAGACGGTGTTGAGCATCGACCATTTATGGTGCATAGAGCTCTTTTCGGCTCCCTCGAGCGATTTTTCGGTGTATTAATAGAACATTACGGCGGTGCATTTCCTATATGGCTCGCTCCACTTCAGGCAACTATCATTCCTATAGCTGATCGCCATACTGAATACGCATATGAAGTCAATGAAAGATTATTAGAAGCGAATCTGAGGGCCGAAGTTGATATTAGGAACGAAAGAATGAACCAAAAGATAAGGCTTGCTCAAATTCAGAAAATTCCATACATGTTAATAGTTGGGGACAAGGAAAAAGAGGCTGGTGGAGTAGCTGTCCGTCTTAGGTCTGGATTAGATTTGGGAATAATAAAGGTCTCTGATTTGGTGTTGCGAATTAAACAAGAAATTGAGAATCGCGAATAATAGAATTGATGAATCTAGAGTTAAATAATACTCGGCCTGTAGCTGTAGTCGGAACTACTGTCTGGGGCACTACACTTACTATAATGCTAGCCAGAGAGGGCGTGGAAGTGCGATTACTGGCTCGTACTAAAGCTGAGGCAGAAATACTTAACTCAAATAGAGAAAACACTAAAAAATTACCAGGTTTTAAATTTCCAGAACGAGTAATGATAACTGATGATCCCTCAGTTGCTTTTCGTGATGTGGAAATGGTTTTCATGGTCGTACCTTCATCAAGCATGAGGATCAACGCTGAGTGGATAAAAGATTTTATGACATTTGATTCAATTGTTGTTTCTGCTGCGAAAGGACTGGAAGCAAAAACTCAAATGAGAATGACTGAAGTTTTAGCCGATGAAATCCCCAATGCTAAGTTCGCATCCCTATCTGGTCCAAATTTAGCTCGTGAAATAGTCAATGAAATGCCAGCATCCACCGTAATCTCCTCTCAGCATTTAGACGTTTCAAAGAAAGTCCAATCCGTTTTGAACTCTCAGACTTTTAGGGTCTATACGAATGCTGATGTTATTGGTTCTGAGTTAGCAGGGGCATTTAAAAATATTATTGCAATTGGGGCTGGTGTAGTGGACGGCATGGAACTTGGGGACAACGCGAAAGCAGGTTTGGTCACACGAGGCCTCAGCGAGATGACTAGGCTAGGAATAGCAGCTGGGGGTGATGCAGCAACTTTTGCTGGTCTCTCTGGCTTGGGGGATTTATTAGTCACGTGTTACAGCGGGCTTAGCCGTAATTATAAAGTGGGTATTAGTTTGTCCAAAGGTTTTTCAGCAAACCAAGCTGTTTTGGATCTCCATGGCGAGGTTGCTGAAGGAATCTCCAGCACCCCAGTAGCACTCAGCCTTGGTAAAAAATTAGGTGTCGACTTGCCCTTAGCCGAAGTGATTCAAGAGCTTTTGTCTGGACAAATAAAAACCGATGAAGCAATAGTCAGAATAATGTCCCGAGCCCCTCGAAATGAATAATCATTCCAACAATAATTTTTCATGAAAGCTAGTATCTTTTTTTGAACTTAGCAAGGCGCCTTTCATTACAGAAGAAAAAGATTCGTTGGATATACGGAAAAACCAATAACTATCGAATCTAATATTGGAAAATTTATCAAGATCCACGCCTGTAATCTGAAAACGCAAAAATTCTAAGGGTAGGGGCACATTAAATGGGAAATAATCGTAACTGAAATTTTTAAACTCTTGCGCGACTTCAGAAACTATTCCAAAGCCTGGTACTGATCGAGGGTATTTTTTATAAGTACCCGTACAATAAAGCAATAGCATGTCACCCGGCATTAGATCCGAAGGTAGATTTTTATGCCCGTATGCACCACCTTCAACGTGGACATGGCCCGCAGCATAGGGGTCACCAAATACGGCAATATAGCAGTGGGGTTTCGGTTCAGAATTGGATTTCATGTTAATAGTTGTGCAATCATTGTTTTGAAACAACCTACCTAATGGTTATACCATAATCAATCGTGGACAATTTGGTATGGAACTAAGAGTATCATCGTGCAACAAGGAAGTTTATGCTTGTTGAGTTAAATCCCACCCAGAAACTAGCAGTAGAACATACTGAAGGACCACTCTTGGTTATTGCTGGCCCAGGGTCAGGAAAAACTAGAGTGATAACGCATCGCGTAGCTCACCTTGTAAAAAATGTTGGAATCCATCCTGACCGGATCGCTGCAGTTACATTTACTAATCGAGCGGCACGCGAAATGCGAATGCGGATGACTAACCTTCTAGGAGCGGGTGAAAAGTTTCTAACCGCTTCCACTTTTCACAGCCTATGTGCAAGGATTTTACGGATTGATGGTGAGAGGATTGGTGTTTACTCTGATTATGTAATCATGGACGACTCTGATCAAATTGAGTTAGTAAAACGTGCAATGCAAGACACACAAATTGACCCAAAGCGATACCCTCCTCGAAATGTTCTTGCCGCTATTTCACGGTCTAAAGCAAAGCTTGTAGACGCGGAAAAATTGAAGGAAGCTTCTGAGAGTTATTACGAGGAAATAGTTGCTCAAATATATAACCGTTACCAATCATTAGTGAATTCAAGCCATGGTCTTGATTTTGACGATCTTTTAGTAAAGACAATTGATTTATTTCGAACAGTTCCTGAAGTCCTAACTAAATACCAAAACCGGTTTAGATATTTACTTGTTGATGAATTTCAAGACACAAACTTGGCACAGTATCAACTTTCAAAAATGCTAACATTAGGAAGCCGGAACCTATGCGTAGTGGGCGATCCAGACCAATCAATCTATGCTTGGAGAAATGCAGATATTGGTAATATTTTGTCATTTCAGCAAGACTTCCCAGATTCAAAAGTGGTTTCCCTTGATCAGAATTACCGATCGACTCAAAACATTTTAGAAGCTGCGCGAAATTTGATTTCTGTAAATACGCAAAGACTGAAAGGCGACTTGTTCACAGAAAACATCAAGGGCAAACCGATTGTTGTAGCAGAGGCGTATACAGAGGAGGAAGAAGCTCAGGGCGTTGTTAATGAAATCGCAAGACTTAACAAAGAGGAACTGATCAACCTTCGAGATTGTGTAGTGACATACAGAGTCAATGCTCAATCTCGTGCAATAGAAGAGGCGTGCTTACGTAACGGCATCCCTTACAAATTGATTGGAGGAATTCGTTTTTATCAAAGAAAAGAAATAAAAGATGTTCTTGCCTATATGAGACTTCTACTAGATCCCTACGATGAAGTTAGTTTAATTAGGGTCATCAACCTACCATCTCGTGGCATTGGTAAAAAAACAATAGAAGATTTAAGGTTTTTAGCCAAAATTCACAACCTGTCTGTCTATGAAGTAATAAAGTTAATTACTAATCAACAACATTTATCAGAACAAATTACATTTGAAAAAACATTCTCCAAAAAACTGCTAACGCAACTGGACCTATTTACCAAGATTATTGAAAGCTTACGCTCGAAACTAGCACTCACTGATTTATCGTCGGTAATAAGTTTAATTCTTGAAGATACAGGATATCGCCGTATGTTATTAGATTTAGGTGATTTTGAATCGGATGAGCGATTAGAGAATTTAAAAGAATTACAAGGAGTAGCAACTGAGCTGAGTGGTGCCCTTGCTTCGGAAAGTTTACCTGATTTTCTAGAAAACATGACACTGGTTTCAGATCAAGACGCGATAGATGAAGATGAGCAACAATACCTAACTTTAATTACTTTGCATCAGGTAAAAGGCTTGGAATTCTCCGTTGTTTTTATGGTTGGAATGGAAGAGGGATTATTACCACATTCCCGATCTTTTGATGATGAAGACCAAATAGAAGAAGAAAGACGGCTTGCTTATGTAGGAATGACACGTGCAAAAGAAAGGTTGTACCTTTTCAGAGCATTTAGGCGCAGGATGTTTGGTGTGTTTCAAGGCAATGGACCGTCAAGATTTTTAAATAACATCCCTCCAATGATTGTGGAACCCCTAGGGCGGCAAGGCATAAAAGGGACTTTTGCTGCTTATGATAGATGGACGAATTCAAGTTCCGTGATAAAAGTACCTATTGATGCACCCTTTAAAGCTGGCGATAAAGTCAATCATGAGTCATTTGGTCCAGGTATTGTGGTGAGCTGTAAACAAAAAGGTATAGATTTTGAAATCACAGTTGTTTTTTCAAACAAATCAGGGATCAAAACTTTGCTTCATAGCTTTGCGAACTTGAAACGCTTGGAGTATCCGTCGTGACCACTAAGAGAGAATTACAATTTTCAATTGTTATTCCTGCTTACAATGAAGAAAGCAGAATAGGGCCTACATTGGATGGATACATCAACTATTTTTCCGATAATAAATTCGGATCACACGAGATTATTGTTGTACTGAACGGGTGTGTTGATGGAACCAGGAATGTTGTCCTTAATACAGCAAATGAGAATCCGCACATCAAAATGATCGAATTCAATGACCCACTGGGTAAAGGTGGCGCAATCGCTGAGGGCTTTGCGGCTGCACGGGGTGAATACCTGATATTTGTTGACGCAGATAATATGGTTGAAGCAGATGAAGCAGGGAAAATACTTCTCGCACTAGAATCAAAAGAAATTGCTATCGGCGATCGCTTCCGTGGTGAACAAATAGGAGGTTCGAGGTCGCTTGTTCGTTGGTCTATAAGTTTTTTAAATCGAATTTGGGCCTTAGTTTTTTTAAATATTCCCTATAAAGATACACAGTGCGGTGCGAAAGGTTTTCGCGCATCAGCTTGGGCTAAAATTTCAACTCATATCAAGGAGCGCCAGTGGGCTTTTGATTTAGATGTAATTGCTCAGGCTAGAGCACATAATCTCTCTATTCAGGAAGTGCCAGTCAGATGGAATCACGCAAAAGAAGGATCCAAAGTCAGGCCGTTCATTGACGTTCCTAAAACATTCATTGCGACCTTTGGTATACGCAAAAGAGCATCAAAGACTAGGTCTTCTAGTGCCTCTAACTAAATTGTGAAGAAATAGCCGTATACATAGCTTTGAAAGTTCAAATACTTCGAACAAGGACGCTTTTGACTTCCCATCGAATCGTTTTTGAAAAACTATAGGCCATTCGCAAACTGACAAATTTTTCTGTGTAGCGAGTATTTCCAGTAAAAACTTAAATCCATTCGTTGAAAAACGTGTTGGCATTTCAGTTATTGCAGATCGTTGGCATAGCACGAATCCGGTCAAAACGTCCTTGGGTTTGATGTTAAATAACCGACGGCATATTTCGTTAATAACCACACTGATAATTTTACGTAAAAAGGGCTGAGAACCTAAAGAACCACCTTGGACGAATCGGGAGCCTATAACTAAATCAAACCCATTTTGGAGTAAAGTGAACATTTCCGGAATCTCTTTTGGGTCATGCGAAGTGTCCGCATCTATAACGCACACATTGTCTGCAGAAGCAATATTCGTGCCCCAAAATACAGCCCCAGCTAAGCCCATTTTCTTGTCTCTTATACTCACCTTAATTTGAGGGAATCGAGAAGCATGCTCACGAACAATTCGAGCAGTTCCATCAGGAGAAGAATCGTCTACAACAATAATTTCAGTTTCTAACGGGGAAGTGGTCTCAATAATTGAATTGATAAGGGGTATGATGTTGCCCCCTTCATTATAGGTAGGAATGATGACTGAGAGATCAGGATTAGAAGGGACAGTACTATTATTCATTCGATTTCCTACCGCGCGATTTGTCGCGATAAAAGGTTAATAAACTTGATTAAAGGACCAGAGTGCCAGTCAAAAGGCATGGAGCCTGACGTCAGGATATTTTTCACACCTGGAACCCGTAGTAACTTATGCATTTGTTCTAGCATATTATCTGGCAATTGCTCAGTAAATTTCCTGAGGTGGTAGCCGCTTGTAATTTCAGCAGCCATAATAGATTTCCATTTTGTTTCGTATGGTTTAAGGGCATTAGCTGTAAGATCGTCTACTTCGAGTGCGTTAGATAATGTTTCAGCAGCAGCATCAGCTCCTAACAAACCATAATAAATCCCTCCTCCCGTCGTTGGCTTTACTTGGTTAACCACATCTCCTACTCCAATTACACGATTTAAAACACTACAATCGCTAATACCCAATGGGATAGGTCTACACCGATAGACACTCTTAACAGCCCCAATTCGTGATTCTTTCTGTAATTGATGGATGTGGCTTTCCATCAATTTATATGAATGTTTTCTAGTCAGTACGCCCGAAAGGGCATGTCCTTTCGTATGAGGTACCAACCAGCCAAAACCACCATGCCCAAAATTCCCACCCGTAAAGATTTCAACATTTTGAATATTTGAGGTTTCAACCAGTGCTTGGCATCCACTAATAATCTCCATTTTTCTGTTGAGCCCTAGTCGACGTGCTAGTGGTGCACCATAGCCAGTGGCTACAATTGCAGATCTTGATTTAATTTCCTTAACCACTCCCTTCGTATTTAAACTAAGAGTCACATAGAGGTCATCCCATTTAAGATCTGTCACTTCACTTGAGGTAAAAAGTTCTGCACCTGCTTCTACAGCAAGATTTACTAAATGAAGATCGAGCTTTAATCGATCAAGAACATAGGCTTGAACATTGTCTCTATTGACTAGAGCTCCTTTACCTTTGGGTGACCGAAGTATGAAAGATTGGATTTCATGTAGGATTAAATCTTCCGGGAATGCATACATATCAAAACATTCTTTGCTAACTATGCCTGTGCAGTGCAACGGAATTCCAGGTTGAGTATCGCGTTCAAATAAGCGGACCCTGTGCCCGGCGGCTGCAAGTACAGCGGCAGCCCTTGCCCCAGATGGACCAGCACCTATCACTGCTACATCAATATCTAAGTCGTTGACCATTGCTATAGTTTATCTAACCTAGATTTTGCTTCAACTCCTACCGCTCATAATTTGTTATTAATATGTAATACGTCTAGACTTTAGTAATGGTCAGAAAAGATTTTCCAAGGACTGCTCTTGTACTTGCCGGTGGCAAGGGCGAACGATTACGTCCATTAACAAACGACCGACCAAAACCAATGGTCGAAGTAAATGGGAAGCCGATTTTGTACCATCATTTAACTTGGTTGTCTCATCAGGGGATATCAAGAACGATTTTATGCACAGGGTACCTAGGTGATGTAATCGATGAATATTTTAAAGCCGAACCTATCCAAGGAATGTCCATTGAATGTCTTCAAGAAATAAATCCTTTGGGTAGAGGAGGTGCTCTGCGCCATGCGTTTGAAAACTCTTCTATAGAGGATGAATTTGTGGTTGCTACTAACGGTGACATCCTTACCGGACAAAGTATCCCCGAAATGTTCGAGTTCCATCAAAAATTAAAAGTCCGTGCAACTATCTTGCTTAAAGATTTAGTAAGCCCTTATGGGATTGTAGATTTAGACAAGTCTAGTTTGGTTAGAGGTTTTCGTGAAAAACCCACGCTGCCTTTCAGTTTCAACGCAGGAGTGTATATTTTCTCTTCCGAGCTTTTTTCCAGATTCCCAGTTAAAGGTGATCATGAGACAATGCTTTTCCCTGAACTAGCAGCTGAATCTCTTATCGGAGGATTTCAGTGTAGTTCATACTGGCAGTCTGTAGAATCACAAAAAGACATCTTTGAAGCTGAGAGACTTTTAAAATTGGGCTAGATTGATGCAAATGCATTGAGCGTAAAGCTTGGCTATAATCGTAAACAGGATTAATTCGGGGAGTGGCGCAGCTTGGTAGCGCGCTACGTTCGGGGCGTAGAGGTCGTGGGTTCGAATCCCGCCTCCCCGACCACTAAAATATAAGGTATTCGAAACGAGTAGTCTTGGAAAATTTGACTGATGACCAGATTGTATATGCAGTGGAAGCCTTCGATAGGTCAGCTGAGCTAATCGGAAATAATTGGAAAGCCAGATGCGACCTTAGTGAGCTATCTATCAATATGCAGGCTAGATTCGGATTAGTTTGTGCAATTCCGGATCTTTTAGATCTTTCTGGTATGTGGGAGAAGAGAGTTGAAACTGCAGGTCGTGCTGATTCGTTGGTTCACTGGTTGAGCCCTGGGATTTTAAAGGATGAAGGAATTGAGATGCAGCTCTATGGCTCATTACGTGAGGTTGAGCGTCAATTAAGAATCTCGTTTCCTCCGGAGCTGTTTGCAGGAGTTACAATTAGAAGACTGCGCTGGTGGCAAATGATGCTTCTAACCCGTGACTTCCCATCAAATTGGATAGATATTGTCTACTTTGCTGAACGTTTCCTTGCTAGGCAGTTATCTTCACAGTACACAGGTACTAGGCTTAATTATGATGATTTGAGAGCACATTTGAGTTATGCACCTTGGCGTGGAGGTGCTAATGAGGAAGCTTATTTTAAAGCTATCGATTCTGGCTTCGTAGAGCCACTAAACCTTCACAAATCTGTTTTCAGCGCAAAGTCAGCTAGTTGGAAAACAATGCTTATTAACCCTGCTTCTATTTTTACAGAATTTGGTAAGGAATGGCTGGGTGATACTCCTTGGCAGTTGCTTTCGACTGCATTTCAAAATATCTCCCTAAGTGAATACGAATATGCCGACTGGCAATTCACTTCTTCAAACAACTCCAATAATAAAATCGCTATTAAATGGAAGTTACCACTGAATATGACGAACGTTTTAGCTCCGGAACATTCCCAAATACAACTTTAGGATTGTTATTTCTTAAGACTTGTAATGACAAGAGGGTTAGATGGATAAAATCAAAGGATCACACGCTCTATTCAGAAGTTTAAAACAATACGATGTTGATACTATATTTGGGCTAATCGGTGCTCATACAATGGAACTTTTCGATGCACTTTATGATTTTCAGGATTCCATCAGACTGATTACAACAAGAGATGAAAGATCAGCAGCATTAATGGCTGATGGGTATGGAAGAGTATCTCATAAACCAGGGGTTTGCTTAACCAGTACAGGGCCCGGAGCCGCAAATGCAATGAGCGGGCTCGGGGAGGCTTATTTTTCTTTTTCTCCAGTGATCCATGTTACTAGCACAGCAGAAGAGAATTTATATGGAAGAGCATTAGGGGCAAATCACGAAACCAGAGACCAATTGGGTATGTTGAGTTCAGTTAGTAGGGATGCTTTCCATATTTCAACATCTAGGGACATACCGAGCGTAGTAAGAGAATCTTTTTATAACCTTGCTGTAAAGCGACCTCAACCAATTTCTATTGAAATTCCTGTAGACGTGCAGAGTGAAACGGTACACTTTGAAAACTCTAAAGCTACAGCCTTTGATAAACTGGAGCTGGATCATTCAGCTATTGAATTAGCTGCAAAACTACTTCTTGAGGGCAGGCGGGTTGGAATTTGGGCAGGTACTGGAGTTGATAGAGCAGATGCTTCACAAGAGCTACTGCATCTTGCATCACTAATGAACGTTCCTGTTTTTACCACTCCCGGAGGCAAAGCAGGTTTCCCTTCAGACCATCCTCTTAATGTTGGAGTTCTAGGAGGCCCTGGTGGTTTGACAAATGGACCATACCCTTTAAGGGAATTTGTAGCTTCATTAGATACAGTACTAGTTGTGGGTTCAAGCTTAAGATATACGTCAACTGTATCTCAGAAGATCCGGTTACCCGAAAATTTAATCCATATCGATATTTCACCCGAACCTATGGGCAAAAACTATGAGCCTAAAATTAGAGTTGTAGGTGACGCAAAAGATGCTCTCCAGCAAATCATTTTGGAAGTAGATGGTAAAAACACTTCATTAATTGAAGCTTATGACAAAGAAATAAAATTGACCAAGTCAAATGTGGCAAAGTACCTCTGGGCTCACTACCCCAACCCTATGAAGGTTATGAGATCTATAAGAGAAGTGGTAGGCCGCAGTGCAATTTTCACTGGAGATGCTTCGATTTCTGCCACTAGAGGTGCTAATGCCTGTTTAGAAGTTTTTGAACCACGAACTTATTTACCACCTGTATGGGGCGGCCTGGGTTTTGCGTTCCCCGCCTCAATTGGTGCAAAAGTTGCTATGCCAGATAGCACAGTAATTTGTATTACCGGAGACGGTGGATTCCAGTTCAACCTTCAAGAACTTGGTACGTGCTACCAATACGGTATTAGTCCGATTGTTTTGGTATTCAATGATAATGCTTGGGGTTCCACAAGATTAAGACAGCAAGACAATTTCGGAGGTAGATATATCGGCACAGGTCTTGAAAACCCCGATTTTGTAAAAGTAGCCAAGGCTTTTAACGTTAATGGGTTATCTGCTAAGTCTTTGCCCGAATTATGCAACGCATTGGAAGAGTCGATGAAATCAACGAGCGCCTGTGTTATAGAAATATCTACACCTAAAGGTTTCGATCTATTTAACTAAAGTTAACTTGGTCAAGTGCAATTTTATAATCCTGTATAGCTTTAATATGAGCTTCAGGAGTGAGCAAGTTAGAATTCATAGTGTTTAAATTGACTTGAGTTGCTCCAATTCTTTCCCATTCTTTAGTTAGCCTCACTGCGTTGCTAATGCCATTTACCAAGCTAACTCGACCATCAAATCCAAATTTAGATGAATCTCGTCCAATTTCAGACAAGTAAGACTTCATATTAGCTATCGCAATTTCACCACCCTTGTCGGCTTGTTGATTCATAATCCAGCCGTCAGCGATCCTGGCGATTCTCTTTAGCACATTTTGGTTATCTGTCATTCCCCCGCCAAACCAGATGGGGATTGGTTGCTGAATCGGAAGGGGGTTAATTCCAGCTTCATTAATGCTGTGCCATTGCCCTCTAAAGCTAACTGAGTTTTCGGTCCATAGAGACCTAAGGACGGATACTTGTTCTTCAATACGAACACCACGATTATTGAAATTCTCGCCTAATGCTTCAAATTCGACATCGTTCCAACCTATCGCCACACCTAAATGCAACCGACCCTGGCTTAACACGTCTAAAATTGAAGCCTGCTTAGCAACCAGTACAGTTTGCCTTTGTGGCAAGATGATGATGCCTGTGGTCAGATTGATTTTAGTAGTGAGCGCTGCAAAGTATGAAAAAAGTGTGAATGGTTCATAAAATGAATCCTTAATACTGTACTTATTCCAGCCTGGTCTGTTTTTTGTATCTGCCCCAATAACATGGTCATAGGCAAGAATGTTTTGGTACTCCAGATTCTCGGCAGTTTGTACGAATGAACGTATTACCCCTATATCCGACCCTATCTCTGTTTGAGGAAAAACAACGCCAATTTTCATAGAGCCTCATTAAATATTAAGGTTTAAACACCAAGGTTACTTTTTAAAAATCCAGCCATAATCTTCACAGAACGATCCTCAATAGCATGGCCGAGTCCACCGATTAGGTGAAATTCAGCAGGAATTTTAGCTTCGTCGTATGTCAGCATAGCTTCATGCATTACTTGCCATGGTTGAGCGGCATCTTCAATTCCATGAATCCCGCACGTGGGTGTAGCATTACGTAATTCTGTGAAAAATTGACTTCTTTGATTTTTTCTTTGGACTAAAGAATCTGGGGAAAATAAATACCCACTATGAGCAACCATTGCACCTAGCTGGTAATTTAATCGAGGAACCACGTTTAGTGCTGTGATACAACCTTGTGAAAATCCAATAATTCCGCACTTATCGAAACTTAATGCATTTTCATTAACACAACTTCTAATGTATTCATCTATAGGCTTTGCTATTTCCACTAACCCTTTTTGCCGTGTTTTTTCTGAATATCGACTGTACCATTGATAATGACCTGGTTCATTAAAATCAGGTGACCTTTCATTTTTAGGATCATTTATGGCATCGTATGGATACGGTGCATTGGGGGCATAGAAAATTGTTCCTGGCAAAAATGGAGATAAATCATCCGCCAACGAAACCATTTTATCTCCTGAAGAGCTAAGTCCATGAAGCATGATGATTACGCTGTCTGGTTTACCTTCATTAAGAGGGAGTCGTTTTGGTCCACTTATTGTAGTCATGGGATGATGATATACGATCTTGTGAAGCAATGTAAAAATTTCTATTGAGGCAAATCAGGAGCAAAAAACGTGCTGACGATTCCTAAAGTATTTTATGGATGGATTATCGTCTTCTCAGTATTTGTTGCCGGCTCGTTTGCGGGAGGAGTAGGTTTTTGGGGTATTGGAATTTTTGTCATTCCAATGGAATCTGATTTGGGTTGGTCTAGAACAACAATATTTGGTGCTCTAAGTATCCGTGCGCTAGTTGGGGGATTCTTTGCGCCTGTGATTGGTCCTTATTTAGACTCATCAAGGGGTCCCAGAATTTTGGCAATTGCAGGTTCTATCGTGTTGGGGATTTCACTAATCGGTATCAAATACGTAGATTCAGTTTGGCAATTCTATATCCTTTATGGGGTACTGGGATCGTTATCAATGCTGACTATGGGCCAGAATATGGCGCAAGTGATAATACCGAAGTGGTTTATTAAAAAAAGAGGAAGGGCTTTAGGGTTTGCGACAATGGGGACTCCTCTTTCAGGGATTATCTTTCCGATTCCGCTTGCAGCACTAATCTCCGTAGTGGGATGGAGGGATACATGGTTCTTCCTTGGTATCGTTGCGCTTTTAGTTTTGGTGCCTGTAGCCTTTTTGATACGAACAAAGCCAGAAGATATGGGGTTGGCACCTGATGGTGAAAGTTTACAGATTAAATCGAAGGTTTTAGGAACCAACACTCAAAATTCAGATTTTGAAAAAAGTTACACTAGGTCAGAAGCCCTGAGATCCAGAAGTTTTTGGTTGATCTTGCTTGCGGTGGGAATTGTAGGTATGGGAGTTCAAGGTTTTCAGCCAAACTGGCTTCCGTATTTCCAAGAAGTTGGTTTCACTGCTACTACTGGAGCTACTGCTATTGCTATATACGGTTTAGCAGCAGCCGCTGCTCGCCTAATTTGGGGATCACTTGGAGAAAAATTCCCAACAAAAAATTTGATGGTTACCCAAACCTTACTCACCGCAATAATGATTGGGTCACTTTTCTTCGTGAGATCGCCGATCATGTTGTTTACTTATGCATTTTTTCAGGGTCTTACACTAGGAGGACAATTTATACTTCAGCCTTTAATGATTGCAAACTATTTTGGCAGACAACATTTAGGGGCGGTTAGGGGTGTCATGCGCCCCTTCATAACATTTTCTGGGGCTATAGGACCTGTTTTTGTAGCGGGATTATTTGATGCGACAGGGACATATAAAGTAGCATTCTTGTTTGTGTTGTCTACATGGATCATAGCTAGTCTTATCTATCTATTAGCTGTACCTAAAAGTTCAACACAAAGCAATTATGAAAGCCCCAGTGCTTCATAATGAGAGCAGGAAACAATTCAAAATCCGAGGCATTATGCGGTTAAATGAAGATGGTCAAATTAATGTGGATGGAGCAATGAGCAGATGGGTTAGGCTCGCGGATGGTGCAAAGGCGCATTATATGACTTCTGGTGAGTCTGGCCCATCAGTGATCCTCTGCCATGGTGGGCTACCAGGCTCGTCTGCAATTGCTGGTTGGCGGTATCAGTTTAAAAACTTAGCTGAAAGTGGCTTCCGTGTTTATGCACCCGATTTCCCTGGTTTTGGATTAGCAGACACTGACCCACGGTATTGGCCACGTTTGGGATCTCAAAGCCATGTTGAATTTCTATACAAATTCATGGAGTCACTATGTATTGAAACAGCACATTTTGCGGGGAATTCAATGGGTTGCGGTAACGCTGCTCGTTTCGCGATTAGTTATCCCGAGAAGGTGCTAAGTTTAGTGTTAATAGCTGGAAATTTACCTGGACTAGTAGATCCAGATAAAGTGTATCGCACAATAAATGTGACAACACTTAATCGTGAAACTTTTGACGGGACCCCTGAATCTATGTTGAAAATGATGGAACCGATTATTTTCGATCGATCTGCTATTACTGAAGAACTTTTGCAAATGAGAACTCTCTCGGCTGTGAAACAGAAGGAATCATTGGCCGCTTACCATCATGGAAATGATCGTTTGCAAAACGATAAAAACTTCAACCGTCGTTTTCAAATCCAAGGTAGGTTAGATCAAATAAAAGTTCCTCAAATCTTACTTTGGGGACGTGACGATATTTTGAACCCAGTAACCAACGCATTCCTTCAGGAAGATGTGACGCCGTGGATACAGTACTTTTATCCCTTTGACTGCGGGCATCAAGGCCAAACTGATAAACCAGATTTGTTTAACAAAATATTTGTAGAGTTTTTTAGAAACTCTAAAATTTCCCGCCAAACAGCCGTTAAGGCTGGCGTTTCAGAGCGAAAGCCAGAAATTCAAAATTTGGTAGCACAGGAAATTGATTATGGATAATGATATTGCATTGAGAATCAACAAAGAGAGATTGTGGGATAGTATTCATCGGATGGCCGTAATTGGCGCGACTGCGAAGGGTGGCTGTAGAAGACTTGCATTAACAGATGAAGACGTCGATGCACGTAAATTATTCTTGACATGGGCAGCTGATGCAGGTTGCTCAATTAGAATTGATTCAATGGGGAATATCTTCGCGCGACGTGCTGGTTTGGGAGAAAACTCACTTGCACCAGTCGCAACAGGAAGCCATTTGGACACTCAACCTTCAGGAGGAAAATTCGATGGGCCGTTAGGTGTGATCTGCGGTATAGAAGTCTTGCGCACGCTGGATGATTTAGGCATTAATACAGAAAAACCTTTAGAAGTAATCGTATGGACTAATGAAGAAGGTTCCCGTTTCGCTCCTGCAATGGTGGGCTCAGGCGTTTTTTCTGGGATTTATGACTTAGAGTATGGCTTATCTCGTAGTGATCGTTCAGGAGTAACAATTGGCGAAGAACTTAACCGGCTTGGTTATTCAGGTTCTGAGCTACCTGGCAACCACCCTCTTGATAGCTTTTTCGAAGTGCATATTGAGCAAGGCCCTATTTTGGAAGCTAATGGAAAAACGATCGGGATTGTTACAGGGGCTCAAGCTCAAAGGTGGTACGAAGTCACAATCAATGGTCAGGAAGCGCACGCTGGTACTACCCCGATGGAGCGCAGGAAAGACGCATTGGTTGGAGCTGCTCAAATAATCAGTTATCTCGAAAAATTAGCAAGCTCTTTTACCGACAGTAGGGCAACAGTCGGTTTGATTGAGGTTAGCCCAAACTCTAGGAATACAATTCCAGGACATGTTTTTTTCACAATAGATATCCGACATCCTGACGACATAGTAATAGCAGAAATGGCATCACAAATTAATGAAACCATTTCGACTATCTCTACAGATTTAAAATTAAGCACACAGGTAAGCGAAATATGGCAAGCACCATCTCTCAAATTCGATGGTACTGCTACCAATACAGTAAGGAGCGCCGTTAAAAATTTAGAACTTTCAAGTATGGAAATAGTTTCAGGTGCTGGTCATGACGCCTGCCAAGTTGCACATGTTGTGCCTACAGCTATGATTTTCATACCCTGTGCTGACGGGATTTCCCATAATGAGATTGAGAGCGCATCAATTTCAGATGTCGAGGCAGGTTGCAATGTTCTTTTAAACACTATCTTGGCTCACGCAGGGCGTATTGATGGAATTGGATCTAGGCAGGATTAGATATGCATGAAGATTTTGGTTTGTTCGAAGCGATATATACAACTAGGGCAATTCGTCGGTTTAAAGATAAACCGGTACCTCTAAATCTTTTACGCAAAGTTTTAGATGCTGCTAACCAAGGACCTAGTGGCGTGAATAACCAACCATGGAGATTTGTAATTTTACGTAATGAGCAACAGAAAAAAACTGTAGCTGGGCTTTATGAAGATGGATTCTTCCAGAACCGAGGACAAGATGCGCGCCTGACGGAGGATACAAATCCATCTGTGCACCTAGCCTTACATATGGCAGAAGCACCGGTAATTATAGTTGCTACTACTTATATTTCTAATCGGCACGGGGTAGCCAAATTAAGTGCTTTCGCATCTAGTTATCCCGGAATTCAAAATTTACTGTTAGCAGCAAGGGCTCTTGGCTTGGGCGGCACCATTACGACCAATCACATTCTGAGACATGATGAGATCAAAGCGGTACTCGAACTACCAGAGGACCGACAAATAGTAGCTCTAATACCTTTAGGATTTCCCGATCAACCGCACGGTCCTAAAACACGCAATCCGGTTGAGCAAGTGTGTTTTTCTGAAATATGGGGGCAAAAGTTTGAATTTGAAAATTAGCCTTGCATTTGTGCTGATCCTTCGAAGTTTGCGGTAATTGGATCAATTGGTATATCTGACCAGCTTTCGGCATTCATGAATTCTTCCCAGCGGACATAAAAACCTCTTTGATTATGCTCGGAGATATATTCTTCGGATATTTGTCCGGGGTAAATCAAATGACTGTTTGATCGGCCCGATCCCATCGATAAATCTTGAGGGATATTTTTAGCGATTTGGCTTTTTGCAGATTCAGTTACACTGCGCCAATTATCAATATCATCTTGTTCAAATAATCCGGCTGGGCCGTTGTTTCCAGCGCTACCTCTCCTTGTACCTTCTGTAACCTCTACAGGTGCATCCTTATCAATAAGGACGAAGTGCCAGAACTCTGTCATTAGCGGTCCTCTTGGAAGTGCCAAGCGAAAACCCAGTACCCCATTGGGGAAAATGCTATGGTTCATTAACTCTACGTTGTGTGCTCGCAAATGCCCGAGCCTGCTCTCTACTTCCGGTAGTGTTTTCCTGTGAAAATCTAAAAATGTATGTCGATTTTCATTTGTCTGACCTGCTCTGTCTCTAGGCGTATCGTCCTCAATTTCTCTTACGGTTAATCCATGCCCATTAACAAACATGTGTTTATGTTGGCGGTCGAATAATTGTTCGTGAGTAGACCTGGGGCGACCATGGAAAGATTCATACGCTATGGCACTGGATAAATGGGTGACCACCGTGTGGTAGTTATCGGAGCAATTATCGACAGGTGTTTTCCAGTTAACTGGCTCCATCC
>CAYMJY010000002.1:0-42745 GCA_964391355.1 uncultured Dehalococcoidia bacterium
CGAGCCGACATCGAGGTGCCAAACCTTGCCGTCGATGTGAACTCTTGGGCAAGATCAGCCTGTTATCCCCGGGGTAGCTTTTATCCGATAAGCCACGGCCCTTCCACACGGGACCGTAGGATCACTTTGGCCGACTTTCGTCCCTGCTTGGCTTGTAGGCCTCGCAGTCAAGCTCCCTTCTACCAATGCGCTCTGCGGGTGATTTCCATCCACCCTGAGGGAACCTTTGCGCGCCTCCGTTACTGTTTAGGAGGCGACCGCCCCAGTCAAACTGCCTGCCAGACACGGTCCCCCTGCTTGTTCAGGGGTTAGATCCAAAAACCGAGAAGAGTGGTATTTCAACGATGGCTCCACTGGAACTGGCGTCCCAGCTTCAAAGCCTCCCACCTATTCTACACATCACGATCCTCAGAGCAATGTCAGGTTGCAGTAAAGCTCCACGGGGTCTTTTTGTCCTGCTGCGGGTAACGAGCATCTTCACTCGTACTTCAATTTCACCGGGTACTTCCTCGAGACAGCGCCCCAGTTGTTACGCCTTTCCTGCGGGTCGGAATTTACCCGACAAGGGATTTCGGTACCTTAGGACCGTTATAGTTACGGCCGCCGTTCACCGGGGCTTCGGTTCATAGCTCTCACCATTCCCCTTGACCTTCCGGCACTGGGCAGGCGTCAGCCCCTATACATCGTCTTGCGACTTAAGCAGGGACCTGTGTTTGTGATGAACAGTCACCAGGGCCTCTTTGCTGCGACCCCGAAACGCTTCACTCGCGAAGAGTTACACGCCCCAGGGCACTCCTTATCCCGAAGTTACGGAGTTAGATTGCCGAGTTCCTTAAGGAAGTTTCTCCCGTCCGTCTTACCGTGCTTACGGCAGTCCACCTGTGTCGGTTTGCGGTACGGACACCTCAGATTCTAGTTACGAAGTTTTTCTTGCCGGTGTAGCATCAGCAAACTTCCCCAGGGCTAACCCTAGGGTTGCCTCACTCCTCAGCTTAGCCCCAGAACGGATTTTCCTATCCCGGGATGCCTACAAGCTCGGACGCACCATGTCCAATGGGCACGCTTCACCTAGCTTACCGTGTCCCTCCTTAACCTTAAAACGAAAAAAAGGTGGCACTGGAATATTGACCAGTTGTCCATCGCCTACGCCCTTCGGCCTCGGCTTAGGACCGGCTAACCCTACGACGACCAGCGTTGCGTAGGAAACCTTAGACTTTCGACGGGTGTGATTCTCACACACCTTTTCGCTACTCATGCCAGCATTCTCACTTCCCTGCGCTCCACCCCACTTTCCAGTGAAGCTTCAACGCCCAGGGAACGCTCCCCTACCCCTCTCGATTGCTCGAGAAGCCGCGATTTCGGCAACATGCTTTAGCCCCGATAAATTGTCGGCGCAAGATCCCTCGACCAGTGAGCTATTACGCACTCTTTAAAGGGTGGCTGCTTCTAAGCCAACCTCCTGGCTGTCTGAGTGATCTAACTTCCTTTGACACTGAGCATGTATTTAGGGGCCTTAATCGGCGGTCTGGGCTGTTTCCCTCTCGACTATGGAGCTTATCCCCCACAGTCTCACTCCCTAGGCATGGACAGAACGGCATTTGTGGTTTGATTGGGTTTGGTAGGCTCACGCCCCCTAGCCCATTCAGAGCCCTACCTCCGTTCCTCCCCCTAGAGGCTGCACCTCAATGCATTTCGGGGAGAACCAGCTATCTCCAGGTTCGTTTGGCATTTCACCTCTACCCACAGCTCATCCGAGAATTTTGCAACATTCACCGGTTCGGGCCTCCACTCGGAGACTATCCGAGCTTCACCCTGGCCATGGGTAGCTCACCTGGTTTCGGGTCTACTCCGTGCGACTAAACGCCCTATTCAGACTCGCTTTCGCTACGGCTCCGGGACGTCTATATCCCTTAACCTTGCCACACAGAAGTAACTCGCTGGCTCATTCTTCAATAGGCACACCGTCACTCCAGCAAGCTGGAGCTCCGATCGCTTGTAGGCCCACGGTTTCAGATCTATTTCACTCCCCTTCAGGGGTTCTTTTCACCTTTCCCTCACGGTACTTGTGCACTATCGGTCGTCAAGGGTATTTAGCCTTGGAGGGTGGTCCCCCCAGCTTCCCACAGGATTCCACGTGTCCCGTGGTACTCACGAACAATCCCGGAGTCTGATTCCTTTCGCCTACGGGGCTATCACCCTCTATGGCAGTCCCTTCCAGGACTTTTAGCTAAAAATCAGATTTGTAACTCCGTGCGGTCACTGAGGTTTCCGCTGGATTGTCGTACAACACCCAAAAGGCATAGGACCTCAGTCCGTTAAGCCCCCTAGGTTTGGGCTGTTCCCTTTTCGCTCACCACTACTCAGGGAATCGCGGTTGCTTTATTTTCCTCGGGGTAATTAGATGTTTCAGTTCCCCCGCTTACCTCCCCATGCCTAATGTGTTCAGCATGGGGCGCGACGGTTTCTCCGTCGCCGGTTCTCCGATTCGGGAATCCCCGGTTAAGCCTGCTAAACGGCTAACCGAGGCTTATCGCAGTCTTGCCACGCCCTTCTTCGGCCCTTGACGCCAAGGCATCCCCCGTGGGCCCTTAGTAGCTTGACCCTAACGAGATTCAGATGCTCTCGCATACTCGATATTCTCTTGTTAACGTACAAAAAACGACGACCGAGAAACCTCTGTCGCCGATTTTGCGAACAGACCGACCCTGCGCAATGCGCTTCACTAATTCGGAACGGGTCGGAAATCTACTCGCTCCTAGCTTAAATAGCCGGCGAACATTGTACGAATTAGGTTCAAACATGTCAAGGCTGATCAGCAGGCCAATCATTGACTAAAAACTTCCCACAATTTACAAATCGAGCGATAATAGTTCAATTCTCTTAAAAGTGGCCGGTGAAATTATGAATATCGATGTGCATACCCATATAGTCCCGGAATCTTTCCCTCCAGTCGGGAATCGCCCAGCTGGAGATTTATGGCCTCAAATGGAACCTCAAGGCATAGACGATGCTGGGTATGGAAAATCCAACGTGATGATATCTGGACGTAATTTCAGGACTGTCTTAGATAGATGCTGGTCTTCGCAACGAAGAATTGATGAAATGCCCATCCACGGTTTTGATAAGCAAGTGTTATCTCCTATGCCTGAGCTTCTTGCATACCGCCTTGCTCCAGATGATGGTTTAGCATTGTCGCGAGTACTATCAGAAACCATCGCACGTATGATGGATTATGACCCTAACCGCTTCTTCGGGCTAGGAGCAGTGCCTTTGCAAGATGTTGATCTTGCATGCCGCGAACTCACGCACATCAAAAGCCTGGGTTTGCAGGGCGTTGAAATATTAAGCAATATTCAAGGAATAAGCCCGGGGGATCCAAAGTTTTTGCCATTTTTCAAAGAAGCCGAATCATTAGGGACATCGGTATTCATACATTCTCAACATCCCACATTCGGAGAACGGATCGAGGGTCCTCCAGTTTGGAACAACGCCGTGGGATTTCCGGTCGAATCCGCGCTAGCTGGAGCATCCTTAATCGGTGGAGGGATTTTAAAAGAGTGTCCCGACCTTAGGGTGTGTATGAGCCACGGAGGTGGGACTCTAGCACAGATACTTCCAAGGCTAGACTATTTTTGGGGCATGAATGGTCCCTCTGATTTATTTCCTGAGCCTCCAAGTACTTACGCTAAAAAGTTGTTTTTCGACGATATACTATTTAACAACCAATCTCTCAAATTTTTGATTGATAGCGTCGGTTTAAGCCAAATTATGCTTGGTTCCGACTATCC
Organism: uncultured Dehalococcoidia bacterium; assembly: GCA_964391355.1. Lineage (GTDB taxonomy): Bacteria > Chloroflexota > Dehalococcoidia > Lucifugimonadales > Australimonadaceae. The sequence goes on from CAYMJY010000002.1 coordinate 3,789, forward strand.
GTTCCAGTTTCGGCCCCAGAAACCGGAGGATCAATTTATTGACTTAAAGCTAACTGGCGAAGAAATCGAAGGTTTAAGTCACACAAACTGTCTCCGATTTCTAGGACTTTTAGATTGACCCTGACACAGCCATGTGATATCCGTATCATGTGCAAAAATGCGCTGCGGATTATCCGCTTCCATCTTAATAGTGGCAGGTATTGACACTGATGGCTTTCCATCGCCGATTAGGTAGGCTTAAGTTAATAGCGATTACATTCACGATGCTGGCCATCGTCGCTTCCGCTTGCACTGCGCCACAGACAACCTTTGATCCAAGCTCTGATGCAACTGACAAAATCCATACGTTATATATCCTCGTTATAGTCGTGTCGGGAGTTATAGGCACAGCAGTCCTAGTAGCTCTAGCTTATTTATTGTTCCGTTTCAGGGCTCGTCCTGGTGTTCCCGCTAAGCAAATTCATGGAAATACCACCTTGGAGATTATTTGGACAATTCTCCCAATTCTTGCTCTAGTGATGGTTGGAGTACCGACTGTTTTCGCAATCGCTGGTGCTACAAGAGCGCCTTCTGAGGATGCTCTGCACATAAATGTAACTGGCCATCAATGGTGGTTCGAAGTTGAATACCCAGGGCTAGGCTCAGATGGCGAATCGATAATGACTGCTAACGAAATTCATGTACCAATAGGGCGCGAAGTAGCAATTCATTTAACTTCTAATGATGTAATCCATTCTTTTTGGGTTCCGAGGTTAGTTGGTAAGACCGACATGGTGCCCAACCACCCAAACGACTTAGAAGTATTTACTCCAAAAGAGATTGGGGTATTTTATGGACAGTGCGCAGAGTTTTGTGGCTCAGCCCATGCACTGATGCGATTCAGGGTTATTGTTGAACCTACAGCAAAATTCGAAAATTGGGTCACATCGCTACAAACCGCTCCAAAGCCTGCTGATGATGGGACCTTCCTTGCCAGCGGCCAAGATGTCTTCATGGGGAATTGTAGTTCATGCCACAAAATTTATGGCACGGCTGCTCAGGGTGTAATTGGTCCGGATCTCACGAGATTCGGTTCACGTTTAACTTTAGGTGCAGGTATTTTGGACAATACTAGTGAAAACGCAGAGGCATGGATTAAAAATATTCGTGATTTGAAACCAATACCCGAAGGGATATTGGGTAGTGGTAGACCTGCCATGCCGACATTCAATGAGGTTCTATCAGATGCGGAAATTGCAGCAGTCGCTGCTTACATCCGATCACAAACTGTGGAGTAATGGTTGATTAATTTTATTCGGAAACGAACAAAGTAAGGATAAGGGGCACAAGGCTATGGCAAGCATAGGTATACCAAAAAGACCCGTTTTCCCGTCGGGGATCTGGGGATGGATTACCACTGTCGACCACAAAAGAATAGGTGTTCTTTATGGCGTCAGCGCTCTTGTATTCTTCGTTCTTGCTGGTATTGAAGCTTTAGTTATGCGTTTACAGCTATCAAACGCCGATAGCGACATAATTAGCACCGATGCTTACAACGCTCTGTTTACTATGCATGGCACTACCATGATATTCATGGTGATAATGCCCTTGGGGGCTGCTTTTTTCAACTTTTTGATTCCTTTAATGATAGGTGCTAGAGACGTAGCCTTCCCAAGACTAAATGCATTTTCCTATTGGCTATTTATTTTCGGCGCTATTCTGATGAATGTATCTTTTTTCAATTCATCGGCGCCAGATGCCGGATGGTTTGCATATGCGCCGTTAACTTCTAATGCTTTTTCCGGCACTAGCGGGGTAGATTATTGGATTCTTGGTCTGCAGGTTCTTGGAATTGGGACTCTTTCTGCAGGGTTCAATTTTGTCATAACAATCCTTAACCTTCGTGCACCAGGAATGACTTTAATGCGGATGCCTATTTTCGCCTGGATGACTTTGATTATCTCTTTCTTGATAATCTTCGCGTTTCCCGTAATTACTGTCGCAATTACTCTGCTCTTATTCGATAGGTTTTTCGGAACTAACTTTTATTCCACTACTGCTGGAGCAGATCCTTTGTTATGGCAACACCTTTTTTGGGTGTTCGGTCATCCTGAGGTCTATATTCTGATTCTTCCTGCAATGGGGATAATTTCTGATATTCTGCCGACCTTTTCTAGAAAGCCGCTTTTTGGTTATACGACGATTGTACTAGCAGGTGCGGTGATTGCATTTTTAGGATTTGGTGTATGGGCCCACCACATGTTTACAGTCGGCCTAGGTGGATGGGCAATATCCGCTTTTGCTGTCTCCACAATGGGTATCGCTGTCCCCACCGGAGTGAAAATTTTCAACTGGTTAGCAACTTTATATGGCGGTTCGATTACCTTTAAAACTCCAATGCTATTTACGATCGGGTTCATTTCAATGTTCCTGATTGGTGGTTTGAGCGGTGTGATGCATGCGGTAGTACCGGTTGATACGCAACAATCAGATACTTATTTCATTGTTGCCCATTTTCATTATGTCCTTTTTGGGGGCAGTGTTTTTGGTCTGACCGCGGGTCTGTATTACTGGTTCCCTAAAATCACAGGTCGAATGATGAGCGAAACCCTGGGCAAGGTACATTTCTGGCTAATGCTTATAGGATTCAATTTAACTTTTTTCCCGATGCATTTCTTAGGTGTGCTCGGAATGCCAAGGCGCATTTACACTTATTCTGGTGACCAAGGCTGGGAGGGGATCAATCAGCTTGTTTCTATCGGATCCTTTGTAGTTGCGTTTGCAATCCTTGTGATGCTTTTAAACATTTTGAGGAGTATGCGTTCTGGGCAGCCTGCCGGTCATAACCCATGGGGCGCTGCGACGCTCGAATGGTCTATACCCTCGCCACCTCCTCACTATAATTTCGCCGTTGTGCCAACTGTAAGAAGTCTGTACCCGCTATGGAATGAAGACGGTGAGGCTGTGGATCCACCAGACCTTCCGTATGTTGATGAATCTTCAATACACATGCCATCTCCTTCTTATTGGCCTCTGGTTGTCGCGGCTGCTATTACTATTGCTGCCGCTGCTTTATTGATCTGGCAGTGGCATTCATGGACTGGGTATCTAGTAATCTCTTTATCAGGTCTACTTGGGATTTATTCTATCTATCGCTGGGTTTTTGAGCCGATCACTGCTCCTGAAGCTATAGAAGTTGGAGTTCACCACTAAGGTACTGGAATTATGCAATATATCGTTAATGACTCAGCATCTGATCACAGAACATCAACTGGATTAAACAACCGGAAGCTTTTAATGTGGGCGTTTTTGGGATCAGATTCCATGTTTTTTGGCCCTTTAATTGCTACCCACTTCATTCATAGAGGTAAGTCTTTACATGGCCCAATTGAGGACATATTTAACATTCCTGTGACTACTGTCTCTACCTTTGTGCTCCTCCTGAGTTCATTGGCTATGGTTTTGGCGCTTGCGGGTATTCAAAAAGGTGACTTGCGATCTTTCCGTATCTGGACTGCGGCTACTGCACTCCTTGGGATGGTTTTTATTGGTTTTCAGATGCTCGAATTCACAGAATTTGCCGCTGAAGGTTTGACTCCCAGAACAAGTTTATTCGGTAGTACCTTCCTCGTTTTGACTGGTTTCCATGGTGCGCACGTGACTGTGGGAATTTTGTGGCTCTGGTCAATATTTTTTGCTTCCTTCAAGGGTAAAATAAAGAAGGAAAACAGCTTGGACGTTGAAATAGCTGGTCTATATTGGCACTTCGTAGATATCGTATGGATAATAATTTTTGGTGTCGTGTATTTAGTAGGCACCTATGGGGTTGAGGATCGGTTAATAGAACACGCAAGTGTAATCGGAAGATTGATAGGTTAAAAATCATGGCTCACGACTTTGAAGAACACCATCCATCCACGTTCACTTACCTGAAGATATTTATCATCCTGAGCGTAATGACTCTCATAGAATTTGGTGTGTTTTATCTTGACCTGGATTCAGCTCTTATGACTTGGATCATATTTGCATTATCTTTCGCCAAGTTTGTTCTAGTAGTCGGGTTTTATATGCACCTAAAAATGGACGATTGGCGGTTCCGTGTGTTATTTGTAGCCCCTTTCATCATCATGATTTCTATCCTCGTAGTACTCTTAGCACTCTTCTCAAATCTAACTCGTTGATTTCTCATTACCTTTTAGCCAAAATCCATTTTCCTGAGTGTTTCATTTGATTGCTCTTCACGTAGAGAGCCCTGCAAATGGGATTTGGGTGACCTGGACGGCAGATCCTATAGCCCTTTTTATCGTTCCAATCGTTTTCGTGCTTTATCTACGAGGAATCAGGAAATCGAAAGGCTCCAAGCTTAATAGACACCCCAGATGGAGGAGAGTTTCTTTTTATTTAGGGTTGTTCAGTTTATTTATAGCTCTTGTTTCCCCTCTTGATTATCTTTCGGGTGAATATTTTTTCGCTCACATGATTCAACATTTCATACTTGTTAACATAGCTGCACCACTCATTTTGCTAGGTGCACCAATGATCCCTGTTCTTCGGGGTGTCCCTGTAGGTTTCCGCCGAAGGCTACTTATTCCAATTTTAAAACAAAGGACCTTGCGCCTATCGTTAAAGTTTTTTAGTAATCCATTTATTGCATGGCCTCTTTATGTGGGGACTTTATTGTTTTGGCATTTCCCTTTCGCATATGGAGCTGCGCTTTCAAATGAAACTTTGCACTTGGTTCAGCATGCAATGTTTTTTATGACTGCCGTAGCATGGTGGTGGAATATCATAGATCCCGTTCCGATCAAACCCAATTTAAAGGATCTAGAACGAATCCCATATATCTTCTTGACTACTGTCCCAATTTTCGTCTTAGGTGCATTCATAACGTTTGCTAACAATCCATCCTATGAATACTACGCACTCCTCCAAGGCCATACTCTGAGCGCAATAGAAGATCAACAAATTGGTGGAATCATTATGTGGATACCAGGCTCGCTGCTTTTAATGAGTACCCTATTAGTAGTACTTGTCAGAGTCGTAAAAGTGGAAGAAAAAAAGCAAACTGAAATAGAACAAGTCCAATAAAGCGTAAGCCTATTTCAGGTTATAGACAGCATACATCAGCCCAAAATATACCAATATCATAAGCGGGTTAATCAATCTGGAAATACTCAATTGACCGCGGGCACCGAATACCAGTGCAGAATACCCGGCAGCCATCAAAACTATTGATCCAACTAGTGTAAGCATATGTTCAGAATTCACATTCGCCAATAATGGTTCTTCGTTAAACAAATCAGCTAGGGGAATAATAAACAAATTGAATGCACAAGATCCAAATATATTACCGATGATTAATCCTGGTGATTTTCGCAAAGCAGCAGCCACAGCAACAGTAGCCTCTGGTAATGTTGTTACAAATGCAACCAGTAATACGCCTACAAAACTGGCAGAAAGCCCAGATGCACCTGCTATACCTTCAGCACTCGACGCTAAAAATGGGGCAGAAGCGATGATGGCAACAGAAGCACCTAAAAAACCAATCCAAGAAGAGCGGGCTGATATTTTTTCGTTAAAATTATCTCCCTCGTTTTCAATTTTCTGGTTACTAGAAAAGACAACCTTCATTCCAACGATATAGGCCACTGCAATCACAATGCCGCTAAGGCTTGATGAAGACAACCGTAGGTCACCAAAAAGTGTTAGGAGAAGTGTTAAGAGCCCTAATGAAACTGCAACAGCTGCTAGAACAAGAGTTTGTTTGTCTTGATTAGAAAATAACCCGTAAACACCAAATACTGCACCGATGCCTGCCAGCGTCAGTATATTTTTTGCATTTGCTCCAAAAACAGTACCTAATGCTATTTCTGGGGAACCTATTATTACAGCTGAAATATTAGTAACAATTTCTGGGAACGATGTAGCCACAGAAATCAAGATTGTGCCAACCCATAATGTGCCCCATCCTGTTTGTTCTGCAATTTCATCACCATATTTGGCAAGAAAAACGCCTGCAATAACAACTACAATGGAACTCATCAGAAAAACAGGGATAGCAATAGTCAAAGTTTCCAAACAAAACTCCTTAAATAGCTCTTAATCGAATAGCAGTTATGAGTCACCAAAGTTATTATAGCTCTATGTTAAAAGTTACTCGTTTTATTCAGGAGGAATTTCATAAATGGAGACTGCTCAGCTTATCAAAACTGCCAAAGAATTAGTGGCCCCGAACAAAGGCATATTAGCAGCTGATGAAAGTAGTGGGACTATTAAGCGAAGGTTCGATTCAATCAATGTCGAGAGTACTGAATCCAATCGACGAGACTACAGGGAAATGCTTTTTCGTGCGCCTGGATCATCGAACTACATTAGCGGAGTCATCCTTTATGAAGAAACACTGCAACAAAAATCTTCTGATGGCTCACCAATGGTCAATATCCTTGTAGATCAGGGGATTATTCCTGGTATCAAGGTGGATACTGGAGCAAAACCACTAGCAGGATCTCCTGATGAAACAATAACAGAAGGCCTTGATGGACTACGTGATCGTCTACAAAGCTATCAAAATTTGGGAGCGCGTTTTGCAAAATGGCGGGCCACAATTAGTATTGGCGAATCCTTACCCAGTGATTACTGCATAGACGTTAATGCCCATGCTTTAGCGAGGTACGCCGCTTTATGCCAAGAAGTTGGCTTGGTTCCCATTGTAGAACCAGAAGTTCTTATGGATGGAACCCATACGATCGATGAGTGTAAAGAAGCTACAAAGCGCACGCTAATTAAAGTTTATGAAACCTTAAAATCACAGAGGGTTTTGTTGGAAGCTACTCTCCTCAAACCAAACATGGTTTTATCTGGCAAGGACGCTATTCAAAGGGCTGAGCCAGATGAAGTTGCGGAATACACAGTCGATTGCTTCATGAATAGTGTGCCAGCAGATGTCCCCGGGATAGTATTTTTGTCAGGAGGGCAAGGCGATCTTGAGTCTGTTGAGAATCTTAACGCAATCAATGTCTTGGCCAAAAATAAGTCAGCACCGTGGGAACTAAGCTATTCGTACGGAAGGGGATTGCAAGCTGCACCGCTAAAAGCATGGTCAGGAGACCCTGATAATCTGCAAGTAGCACAAGAAACTTACCTAAAGCGATGCCAGGAAACTTCCGATGCTCGACAGGGCAAATTTAAACCCATCTATTGAGTTTTCTAAAATCGCTGTTATAGCCTGAACTGACTGTGGGTTATGAGTTAAAGCAAAGCTGATAGAAACCACCAACGTACTTCAGAAATGAACTATCAAGATTGGTAGCGTACTTTATCTATTCGACGAAAATCATGCTGAGAATCTATCCATCGAATAGTCCCTGATCGAGAACGCATAACTAATGATTGTGTGGATGCGCCTCCAATGTTGAAATTAACTCCACGTAGCAATTCCCCTGTACTTGCACCTGTGGCAGCAAAGAAAACATCCTCTCCGCCTACCAATTGTTCAGTATCGTAAACTTGATTGAGGTTTAATCCAGCCTCAATACAGCGCCTTCTTTCTTCCTCATCTCTGGGCCAAGGTTTGCATAGAATCGCTCCTCCAGTACAGCGTATCGCAGCAGCTGTTATCACTGCCTCTGGAGTTCCTCCAATGCCCATCAAAACATCAACTCCACTTTCGGGTAGTGCAGCTTGTATACCTGCAACTACATCTCCATCGGAGATCAATTTTATTCTTGCTCCTGCCGATCTGATTTCACTAATTAACTGGTCGTGACGAGGTCGATCTAATACTATGACTGTGACTTCTTGAATGCTTTTTCCGGTTGCTTTAGCTACTTTCTTCAAATTATCCCTAACAGGTGCCTCTGGATCTATGACTCCTTTTGCTTCTGGTCCGACGGCTAATTTGTCCATATAGTACACTTCACGAGTAGCATTCATCGTTCCTCTTGAAGACATAGCTATTACAGCAATTGCGCCGGGCAATCCTTTGGAAAGCAAAGTCGTGCCGTCTATTGGGTCTACGGCTATGTCTACTTTTGGTTCGGACCCATCACCAATCTTCTCTCCGTTGTATAGCATTGGCGCCTCGTCCTTTTCACCTTCACCAATAACCACGACCCCGTCCATACTGATCCCTTCCAAAGTAAAGCGCATTGCGTCAACAGCAGCCTGATCTACCAAGTCTTTACTACCTTTACCCATCTGTAAGGCCGCTGCCATCGCAGCAGCCTCAGTTACTCGAACTAGCTCCATTGCTAAATTACGCTCAATTGGCATTCTCGCTTTTGAGCTATTGTTTTCAATTACAGCCATTTAAAAACTCCTGGGTACCTTCGGAATGTGATTATATCAGCGCGACTATACTCAAAAAGCTATACTACTCTCCATTAGTTTCTATTTTCATGTGATGAGTGCGATATGGACACTGAAGTTCGACAACTACTGAATGCAGCCTTGAGAACCTATGAGTTAGCCAAGAATTCTGCATTCCGTCGCTTAAATTCTTCGATTTCTCGTGCGGTGGTACTAGATGAATCAGAAAGTAGAAGAACGATAGATGACGCATGGAGAACTTATATAGATGAAATGCAGGAAGCAAGTGCTCCTTTTAGCATCATGCTGGAAAGAATTTCTAGGTATTGAATAACATCAGGTGTGATAATGAATCCTAGAACCCTTAAGTGGACTCGTATTTTTTCTTCAGTTTTTTCACGAAAAGTATTGACGAAACCACACGAGGGTCATCGACCAGAAGGAAATTTAATCCGAGAGGTTATTTTCGGTGCGAACGACGGATTTGTATCAAATGTAGCTCTAATAGGAGCACTTGCTGGTGGTACTAGTGACCCGAAGATAATAGTTTTAGGTGGCATAGCAGGGTTAACAGCAGGTGCACTTTCAATGGGCTTGGGCGCTTATATCTCAACTAAAAGTGAAAAGGAATTTCGCGAAGCTGAGGAAAGAAGAGAACGTTGGGAGATCGAAAACATGCGGGATTTGGAAATTGCCGAAACTCGCAATATTTTTATGGCAAAAGGGCTTTCAGGGCCTTTACTGGATGAAGTCGTTTCAGTTGTTTCTAGTGATCCTGACAAATGGGTTGATCTAATGATGGTTGAGGAGCTAGGGTTCCCGAATTCTGCACCCAAACCAAAAACTTCAGCCATTGTCATGGCTTTTTCATTTGCTGCAGCGGCATTTTCCCCGGTGGTTCCATACATTTTTCTAGAAGGCCAGGCCGCGTTTGTTCTTTCATTAGCATCTACTGCAGTTGCTTTAGTTGCATTGAGCGTATGGAGGTCTTATTTGACTTCAGGAAAATTCCTTAAACAAGCCAGTGAAATGGTGTTGCTTGCCGCGTTAGCAGTAACAGCGTCAAATATCATTGGGCGCCTAGTGGGTCAGACTTTATTCTAGAGAATTTCTTGTATCTTCTTTGTCAATTCGTCCTTGGATACAGGCCCTTCGAACCTCGCAGCCACACGTCCTTCAGGCCCAATTAGGAATACCCAAGGTTCAGAAGGCAAGTTCCATTCTTTTGCCCATTTAGAAGGAATGAGGCGCCCCTCAGAACGAGCAATTGAAAGATCCCATGGCTCTATATGTATGAAATTAACTCTGTCCTCAAATTCCAATTGTACTTCCTCTATTAAGTCCACGGCGGGTCCACAAAGCGCACTGATGCAAAATCGAGGAGAGGCAAAAACTACAATTAACGGTGTCCGGCTCATTAATGCTTGCTCTACAGATAGTTGATGCAATTTATCTGATGGTACATTCCTAGAAGAAACGTCTGCAAAGAGGATTTGCTCACTAAGCGCAGGGTTTCTACTTAAAGGTGCGTCATCGCCTAGCGCAATGGCTATACTAGTATCACGAACCTCAAACACAGCGTTTTGAGTTACAGATAAATTAGCTTTCGATTTCACATTAAATTCGGCAACCCACAATCCTGAATAGTTAATAGCTACAGATGGCAGAAGGTAAAACCCTCTTGTTTGTTTATGCTCGTGAACAAACCCATCAAGATGCAAATGCGGAGTGGAGGCTTCAATTTCATGGTATTCGGCTTCTACGAAACTCGATTCTTTATGACTCGGGTTATCAACCGAACTGATACTCACAAGAATAGTTTGATTCTCTAAATAATTGCCTTCAATATCTGTTAACACAAAAGGTATTCTATTGAACCCAACCGCAAAGTCAGTTGCAACTATTGTTGGGTAGTATTCATGTTGAGGCAATCTTACAAGATCGCATGCCGAGATACTTGCTATCACTAAAACACACGACATAAAAAGTTTTATGGGGTTAAGGATAATTTCATGCATCCCTAAATGCTAAAATTCAAGTTATGGTGGGCGGTACTGGACTCGAACCAGTGACCTCCGCGATGTCAACGCGACGCTCTAACCAGCTGAGCTAACCGCCCAAACACTCTAAGTATAGGTGTCTGCAAATCTTATAGCAACGGAGATTTTTGTTGTAGGTCATTCTAGCGCAGTGTAGACTCACCGAAGACTGATATCCAATGCATAGTCTAGGAAAATCTGTAGCCTAGGCGAGAATATGTTCAAAATTTTCAATCGTATTTTTCTTAAAAACATGAGTCCTCTCACCATTGCTTTGATGGGCATAGGTTCAGTTTTAATTCTCGGTTCCTTGGTTTTTTTTCTAATGACTGCGATCTATACAAATAACCTCGATAAATTAAACGTACTGAGTAGTGAGGTTTCTACTAGCCTAACTGCACATAATCTGTCACCAAGCAGTGCAGAAGAACAGTTAAAGACTACACTGAAAATAGTATATCCCGGCGCTGGAATTTCATTTAGGCAATGGTCAGACCCCAGGGGGACTATAAATTTAGATCAGGATGAGCTACTTCAAGGATTCACTTCTGTAAACTCACTTGGTCTGCCTTTTTTTACTGGCGACGCTAGCAAAGCAGTAAGGATGCTTATCCCCGCATTGGACATAGATGTACCAGTAAAAGACCTAGCAATAATCAACTTAGGAAATAGCCTCGAATACGAAACACCGGCACACACTGTGGGCCATATTCCTGGAACAGCAAATCCTGGATCTCAGGGTAATGGATGGTATTTTGGACATCTTGAGAGCCCAATTAAAGGCGAGGGTAATGTGTTTGCGCGATTACCTAAAATTCCAGCTTTACTTTTAAACGGTGAGGAGATTTTCGTCATTATTGAAAGCCGCACTGATAAGTACTTATATTCGATAGTGGAAACAAAAGTGTTGCCTGCAGAGGAGTTAGAGTTTTTTGAAACATCTGATGCAAGAATTACTTTAGTAACTTGTCAACCAAGGGGCGCATACGATCATAGGCTTTTGGTCACAGGCACGCTCATTGGTTTCAGGAAGCTTTTAGATCCTATATAGCCATCTGCTTAAGCTGATGAATTTGTATTAATGGAGCAATTAAATGGATGCTTACACCGCAATAAGGCAAAAAAGGGATACCAGGAACTATATAGACAAAGCCATCAATGACCACGATTTACACAAAATCCTCCAAGCCGGTCGGATGGCTGGATCCTCCACAAACAAACAACCGTACAGCTTCATAGTGATCAGATCAAAAGACCAAAAAACAGCTATAGCCGCTTGTGGGGATTATATGCGCCACGCTATTAATGCCCCTTTGTTAATTGCAATCGCAATGCCTAAAGATCATACTTTTTTCGATGCTGGAAGAGCAGCACAAAACATGATGATTGCTGCATGGGACCTAGGAATTAGCTCTTGCCCTGTTGTTACACATGACACTGAAGGAGCCTCTTTAGTATTGAATCTACCGAATGATCTATTAGTACGTTACGTGATAGTGATGGGGTATCACGACCCCCGATATCCATTGGGTTCCGGAAGACCACGAAAGCCATTGGATTCAATAATTCATTTTGAAGAATGGTAAACGGTTTGACAGCCATTGAACGCAGAACAGATAATCTAGAGAATTTAATACTGGCTTGGAAGAGGAATAGTAAGTCAAGGAAAGCTCTATAGAGAGTCGGTTAGCTGGAATCCGATGTGCCGCACTTGATTGAATGGACCTCTGAGCCGCGGGCTGAATTTCACGTAGGCTTCGCCGTTTTCGTTACGATATAGACGACAGTATCTCGGTAGTGAATGCTGATTAAGTGTCCTGAATTTCAGGAAATAAGGGTGGCAACACGGTTAACCCCGTCCCTTTGTGGGTGGGGTTTTTTTTATGGTGTAAATATGGCGGAACTTGTACCTTCATTCAATGATTTTAAATCTCAGACCAAAAGAGGCAACCTCATCCCGGTTTACCAAGAGGTAGATGCAGCACTCGAAACTCCGTTATCTGCTTACCTTAAAATAGCGGAAGGTGCTTACTCGTTCTTACTAGAATCTGTAGAAGGTGGAGAGCGGATGGCGCGTTTCAGTTTTATTGGATCAAGTCCCTACAAAGTTCTCAAAACAGGTCCGTTTGAAAAATTAGGTGCGAAAGATCCTCTACCAGAAATTGAGAGCGAACTATCACAATTTCAAGTTGTTCAAACTGAAAATCTCCCCCGTTTCCTTGGTGGAGCGGTAGGCTACTTGTCTTATGATTGTGCACATCATTTTGAACCAAAAGTACCTAAGTTTGAGGCTTCAGCTTTTGGTATCCCCGAATCAGTTTTTCTTTTTACAGATACTTTGCTGGTCTTCGACCATCTCCTGCACAAAATACAAGTAGTCAGCCATGCTCATGTCAAATCGCAAGATATTGACGGGGTTGAAAAGGCTTACAAAGAAGCTGGAGATCGCATTGAATTGTTGGTGCAAAAACTTAACGGTCCGCTCCCCAACATACTTTCTAAAACGGACGAATCGGAAAAAATATCTTCTGGCGTCTCTAACAAAACTGAAGAGCAATATATAGAAATGGTCCAAACTGCACGTCAGTACATCATTGCGGGTGACATAATTCAGGTTGTACCTTCTCAAAGAATATCCAAGAAAACTAATGCGTCAGCATTTGACCTATACCGAGCAGTTAGAAGTGTCAATCCTTCTCCCTACATGTACTTGTTGGAGCTGGACGAATTCGCAATAATCGGTGCATCCCCTGAGATGCTAGTCAGAGTAGAAGACAGAATAATTGAGACTCACCCAATTGCTGGAACTCGTCGCCGTGGTCTCACTAAGGAAGAAGACCAAGAGTTGGAATCCGAGCTGCTCACAGACGAAAAAGAAAGAGCTGAACATGTAATGCTTTTAGATTTGGGAAGAAATGACATAGGTAGGGTCGCTGAACCTGGAACCGTTAACGTCACCCAAATGCTAGACATAGAGCGTTACTCTCATGTGATGCACTTGGTATCACATGTTACTGGGAAGCTTGATGAAGGAAATACGTCATATGATGCTCTTCGTTCGTGCTTTCCTGCCGGCACAGTTTCAGGAGCACCTAAAGTCAGAGCTATGGAAATTATTTCGGAATTGGAGGGCGAAGCACGCGGACCTTACGCAGGAGCTGTGGGGTATTTTTCTTTCGATGGAAATATGGACACAGCTATTGCAATACGCACTATGGTTCTCAAAGACCATACAGTTTACGTGCAAGCAGGTGGCGGCGTAGTTTTCGATAGTGACCCTGTTTTAGAAAGACAAGAATCGCTGCAGAAAATGGCTGCTGCACTACGCGCGATAGAAATCGCCGAAAGGTAGTGTTTGATTTTTCTGAACCCAAAGGAACATTTAGAAGGGAATAAAGTGCTACTTTTAATCGATAACTACGACTCATTCACTTTCAATCTTTATCAGATGATCAGGGGTTTTGATTTTGAAGTTAAAGTTTATAGAAATGATGCCTTAACCCTAAGTGAAATAGCTAGCTTGGCTCCAGAAAAAATTGTACTCTCTCCAGGTCCGTGTACTCCTGTGGAAGCAGGCATTTGTGTTGAACTGGTTCGTAGGTTTGGTGAGGAAATACCCATCTTAGGTGTTTGCCTTGGGCATCAATGTATAGGTGCAGCGTATGGTGCGGAAATTGAATATGCGGGCGAAATAGTCCATGGTAAAACTAGTTTAATTAATCATGACTCTAAAGGAGTTTTTTCAGGGATCCCGAACCCTTTCAGTGCTACTCGATATCACTCATTATCAGTAGTGCCGCATACACTACCCGATTCAATCAAAATATCTGCAACGACGGACTCTGGAGTAATTATGGGTATTCGCCACGCTAGCCATCCAGTTGAAGGAATTCAATTTCATCCTGAATCAATCTTAACTACTTCAGGAGAAATGGTTATAAAGAATTTTCTTTTCTAATTCGCTCGATCGGAGAGCATTATGATTATAGATGCAATTGCTAAGCTAACCGAAGGAATCTCTTTATCTTTTGATGAAGTAACTGCGGCGACGCAAGAAATCATGACAGGGGAGGCCTCCTCTGCTCAAATAGCTGGTTTCCTGACAGCGCTAAGAATCAAAGGAGAAACAGCTCATGAAGTTGCAGGGATGGCTACTGTCATGAGAAGCCATTCAGAGAAAGTGAATTACAAAGGTGATGTGATTGACTTAGTGGGAACCGGTGGAGATTCTGTAGGTCCATTTAATATTTCAACTGCGTCTTGCTTTGTGATGGCTGCAGGAGGAATTAAAATAGCAAAACATGGAAACCGTGCAATGTCTGGCCTAATGGGTAGTGCCGACTTGTTAGAAGCCTTAGGCATCAAAATTAGCCTAACACCCGATGGAGTTAAAAGATGCATTGAAGAAGTAGGTTTGGGCTTCATGTTCGCTCCTTCTTTTCATCCTGCCACGAAACACGCTGCTCCAGTAAGACGTGAGCTAGGCATAAGAACTGTTTTCAATATTCTAGGCCCCTTAACGAATCCTGCTTCAGCACCATACCAATTAATTGGAGTTCCCAATGTGGAAACTGCTGAAAAAATTGCAAATGTATTATCAATTTTGGGGACGAAAAGATCCTGGGTAGTGTCAGGTGATGATGGCATGGATGAAATTACTACTACTGATACTAGCTCCGCGTGGGAGGTTACAGGGTCAAAAATACGACCCTTTGTAATTAGTCCAGAAGATGCAGGGATAGAAAGAGCTTCAATTCTAGATCTAAAGCCAATTAATACTGATGAAAGTATTGCAATGTTTCACGAATCACTATCGACTAAGAGTTCACCTAGAAAGGATATTGTGTTGCTTAGTTCCGGTGCAGGTTTCACTATTAGTGGAGTTACGGCTGATATAAGGGCTGGAGTTGCCATGGCACGAGAAATCGTTGATAGTGGCGAACCTATATCGAAGTTGAACGCCTTGATTGAATTTAGCAACACGGTGAATTAAATGACTACTGGTACTATCCTGGACAAAATACTTGAATTCAAGCGTATAGAAGTCCATAACCGCAAAAAGGAAATACCTTTACGCGATTTGGATTCTCGAATAAAGACTCTTCCTTATCCATTGAACTTTTCTGGAGCCCTTTGGGGCGATAACGTGCGTCTCATTGCTGAGGTGAAAAAAGCATCCCCTTCTAAAGGTGTCATGGCTGAAAACTATGACCCTGTAGGCTTATCCAAGTTTTACGCTGAAAACGGCGCAGCAGCAATAAGTGTCTTAACAGAGGTCGATCATTTCCAAGGCTCGCTCGAAGATCTTTCCGCTGTAAAAAATAACGTTCAGCAAAGCGGGATCCCCGTATTGCGAAAGGATTTTTTATTTGACCCATACCAACTTATCGAATCTAGGGCTGCAGGCGCAGATGCTGCTCTATTAATCGTAGCAATGCTTGATTCCGTTCAGTTATCGGAACTAATAAGTGCTGCAACTTCAGTCTGGGTGCAACCCCTTGTCGAAGTTCATAATGAACGCGAACTTGAAATTGCACTTAAAGCTGATGCGGAAATTATTGGCATCAACCATCGCGACCTTAAAACATTTTCAGTAGACACATCGTTATCAGTTAGGCTGAAACCCTCTATTCCTTCAGGTAAAGTAGTAGTAGCTGAAAGTGGGATTCATTCCGCAAATGACATTCTGCCGCTCAAAAAAGCGGGGATTAATGCTATTTTAGTCGGAGAGGCTTTAGTTACCGCAACCGATACTACGGCAAAGGTCAAGGAGTTGGCAGGCGTATAGATGACTCACATTAAGGCTTGCGGTTTTACAACTCCAGAACCAATGATTGCTGCTGCTCAGGCAGGAATTGATTCGATTGGCCTTGTTATGATTCCAGGGCTAAAAAGATCCTTATCAATTAAAAAAGCTCAAAGCATTCTTGGTACTTTTAATGAAGCCTTACAAGGTAATACTAGACCTGAAATCGTAGGTCTTTTCGGAGATCAGTCCCCGGAGGAAGTTAATTCAATAGTCTCAAAATTGAATATGGACGCAGTTCAACTATGTTCTAACGAAGGAATGGCATTCTGCTCACAAATTAATTTACCTATTTATAAAGTTATAGGCATTAACCCTGATATTCCTATCAATTCTCAATTACCTAGGATTATGGTTTTAGCACAACGCCATTCAATGGCAGGTCATCGAATAGTGCTCGACTCTAAACCAACAACTAAGGATTTTGGAGGAACTGGTCGTACATTTAATTGGGAAATTGCGAGTCAATTAGCTCAAGCATTTGAGCTACAACTTGCTGGTGGATTAAATCCAGAAAATGTCTCAGAAGCTATTACGACTGTAAAGCCCTGGGGGGTTGATACTTCGAGTGGTCTAGAAACAGCAGGGCAAAAGGACATCCAGAAGGTGATTGCGTTTATAAAAAATGCAAAAGAGGCTGATAATTCAGCTGCTAATAAAGGTCTCAGAAAGATGTTAAGGTCAATTTTCAAATGAAAACTCAACATGAAACTCGAGGACGTTTCGGCACGTTTGGAGGTCAATACGTCCCTGAGACAGTTATGGTCGCACTAGAAGAACTTGAAGTTGCATATTTAAAGCTTAAGGGAGATGCAACTTTTCAATTTGAAGTTGAAAGCTTGCTCAAAAACTTTGTTGGTCGTCCCACTGCCTTATATTATGCCCAACGTCTCACAGATTATTCCGGAGGGGCGCAGATTTTCCTTAAGCGCGAGGATTTAGCCCATACCGGTGCCCATAAAATTAACAATGCCATAGGTCAAGCACTCGTAGCGAAGTATATGGGGAAAACCCGAATAGTAGCTGAAACTGGCGCAGGTCAACATGGGGTGGCGACCGCAACAGTTTGTAGCATGCTAGGTATGGACTGTGTAGTTTACATGGGTACCGAAGACATGAAACGACAAGAGCCTAATGTGTTTAGAATGCGCCTTCTAGGTGCAGAGGTTCGGGGTGTTGAAGCAGGTTCTAAAACACTTAAAGAAGCGGTTAGTGCCGCGATAAGGGATTGGGTCACTAATGTATCTGTAACTCACTATTTAATAGGTAGTGCAGTTGGCCCACATCCTTATCCTCTAATGGTTCGAGATTTCCAAACTGTAATAGGCTCCGAAGCAAGAAAGCAGATGTTGGAGTCTACGGGAGGGCTACCAGATTACGTGGTCGCCTGTGTTGGCGGTGGATCGAATGCTATCGGCACTTTCATACCTTTCGTCGATGATGGCTCAGTGCAGTTAATAGGAGTGGAGGCGGGTGGTAGTGGCATTTTAAGTAAAAAGCACGCTGCTAGTCTCAGTGCAGGTCGGATAGGAGTATTACACGGATCTCTATCCTATGTCCTTCAAGACGAAGATGGTCAAATAGAAAATGCACATAGTATCTCCGCTGGCTTAGATTATCCTGGGGTGGGACCTGAACATGCGTGGCTGAAAGAAATCGAACGGGCAAAATATGTTAACGTAACTGACTCAGAAGCACTGAGAGCAACGCACCTCCTGAGCAAAATTGAAGGGATAATTCCTGCATTAGAAAGTGCGCACGCTATAGCTTATGTATCTTCAAATCTTGCCCCATCACTAACAAAAGATCAAAAGATTTTGGTCACACTGAGTGGAAGAGGTGACAAGGATTTAGGTACTATCATGTCGCTTGATGATCAGGATTCGTCCTGAGCTGAGTGTCATTTCGTTGACTCTGTCTGCAGCCCAGTGATACTGTCCGTGTAGACTTCCCTCTACTGTGAGTTGCTAATGCCAGCTGAAGGCTACGCCGCCGATTGGACCAGTATTTTTTTAGCAGCAATTGTTGCTACTGTCGGCATTTCCGGCATGTTTATAGCATCTAAGATCCTTGCTCCGCGCAGGCCTTCTCAAATAAAAGCTATACCTTACGAGTCTGGGATTCCTCCATTACCACTCAATAGGGCCCAGTTCAATGTCCGTTACTATATTTTTGCTATATTGTTTCTGATTTTTGATGTGGAAGCTGTATTCCTTTTCCCTTGGGCTCTGGTGTTTGTGGACGCAGCAAGTTACGTATTCTATGCAATGGTTCTTTTTATTTTAATATTACTTTTCGGAGTAGCTTACGCTTGGCGTAAAGGAGTTCTAGAGTGGCGTTAACACCTGATACCAATGGGGAAAATGGCAAGCAAGTTGATTCTAGTGAGGTTCAACCATCTCCATTATTCATACCAGAAAAATGGTCAAGGCCCAAAGAAGGAAGATTCTTCGATACCGCTGAGGGTGGCTCCATTTCACAAGGCAAAGGTAATAGGCCTGCGGCCAATGCCTTAACCGGTGCACCTGGCGTAGTTACAACAACACTAGATCAAATTTCCGCCTTAGCCCGTAGTAATTCGCTATGGACCTTGACCTTCGGCCTTGCCTGTTGTGCTATTGAAATGATCTCTGCTCACCTTTCACACCATGACCTAGATCGTTTTGGCGTGGTTACATGGCCATCGCCGAGGCAATCAGATGTCATGATTGTCGCTGGGACAGTTGTGAAGAAAATGGCAGACCCTATTCGATTATTATACGAACAAATGCCTGACCCCAAATGGGTCATCGCCATGGGTTCATGCGCAACTAATGGAGGTCCTTATTACCGCTCATATAGTGTTGTAATGGGAGTTGACCATATTGTCCCCGTAGATGTTTATGTCCCTGGATGCCCACCAAGGCCTGAAGCTTTGATGGATGGAATTATGAAACTACAAAGCAAAATAAAGTCTGACGCTAGCAGGAATTCCAGTGACTGAAAATCAAGGCAATATTAACGACGATACTGCAAAAGATGCTACTCCCGAACCGGCACGCTCTGGACCTCCCATCCAATTAGCAGAAGAGGTATTAAACCTAAAAGGGCAGCAGACATTAGATTTAATTAGGAATTCCTTTGGCACAGGTTTAATTAGTTCAGGAGGTCGTGACGATTTACCATGGGTATCAATTCCTTTGAATAGCATCGTCGAGGTAGCAGAGAAATGTAGAGACTCTTCCGAATTGCAAATGGACATGCTTCATTGTCTATTTGCAGTGGACTATGTAGAGCACATAGAGCTCAACTATATTCTTTTTTCAATACAAAATGGCCGAAAAATGATTATTAAAACAAATTTGAGTGCTCAAGAGCCTTCAATCAATTCCATAACTCATCTTTGGGATGCGGCAGCTTGGTATGAACGAGAAACACATGACCTTTTTGGTGTGTTCTTTGAAGGTAATAATGACCTTGAACCTCTCTTATTATTTGAAGGTTTTCAAGGACACCCTGGCCTTAAAAGCTTCCCTCTCCACGATTATGAGGAGTATTAAAAGTGTCGAGCGAAACCAATTTTGAACAAGTAGACATGATGCTTAACATGGGCCCTCAGCACCCTGCCACTCATGGCGTTTTTCGTATGGTTTTGGGTATAGACGGGGAGCGTATTGTCAGTGTAAGACCGCACATAGGGTACCTTCATAGAGGTTCTGAAAAGCTTAGTGAGAACGAATCCTATGGGCAAGTAGTGACACTATTTGACCGTCTCGATTATGTTTCAAATCTTAATAACGAGCATATCTTCGTTAGAGCAGTTGAGAAATTAATGCAAATTGAAGTGCCCGAAAGGGCACAGTACATTCGTGTGATACTTGCTGAGCTCAACCGAATAGCAAGCCACTTGCTTTTTATTGGAACCTACGCTTTAGATGTTGGTGCGATGACTCCTGTAATGTACACGTTCCGGGAAAGAGAGAAGATTCAAAATCTTTTTGAGCACATTACCGGCGCACGTATGATGCATAACTACTTCCGTATTGGAGGATTAAAGGAAGATGTGCCATCAGATTTTCCAACCAGAGTTCGTAAAATTCTTTCTGAGCTTCGCTCGGGTGTGGAGGAAACTGATCGGCTTCTCACCTTCAATGAGGTTTATTTGGCTAGAACACGCGGTGTCGGCAAGATAGACGCAAAAGCTGCCATCAGTGCTGGTCTTACTGGTCCATGTTTAAGAGCAAGCGGCGTCGGTTATGATGTTCGCCTTTCAGATCCGTATGAAATTTACGACACCCTCGATTTTAAAATTCCCGTAGGGGAAGAAGGTGATTGCTGGGATCGTTACTGGATTAGGCTACAAGAATGCTATGAATCGCTAAGCATGATAGATCAAGCATTAACTTATTTGCCCGAAGGTCCAGTTGTTGCAACCGGACGTAGGATCGCAAGGCCACCCAAGGGGGAAGTTTATGTCAACGCTGAAAACCCAAGAGGCGATATCGGCGTTTTCCTTGTTAGTGATGGTTCAGATAAACCGTACCGAGTAAAGGTCCGCCCGCCTTCATTTTGCAACTTAGTTGCATTAGAACCAATGATGAAAGATGCCTATGTCGCAGACGCTGTCGCAATACTAGGATCTTTAGACATAGTACTGGGTGAGGTGGATCGTTGAATCTCCAAAGCGATGAAATACTCTATTCGTTCATTGGTTTATTCACTTTATTTAATTTTCTAATGGTAGTTACATTATCGCTAGTATGGCTTGAACGTAAGTTTTTAGGTCGTTTACAAGGAAGAGTTGGTCCTACAAGAGTCGGACCTTTTGGTCTATTACAGGCTGTTGCTGACGCATTAAAGCTCCTTCTAAAAGAAGATGTATCTCCAGGCCCTTCAGCGAAATTATTGTTCTTTTGCGCGCCAATTCTTGTGTTTGTTCCGGGGTTCATGGTATGGCTAGCCATACCATTTTCTGAGAATTTGGTAGTCCGTGATCTGTCTTTGGGGGTTTTCTTTTTCGTTGCTTTCTCGGTTTTAAGCATAGTGGGATTAGTATTGGCTGGTTGGGCTTCAGCGAGCAAATATGCAGTGCTAGGAGGCTTCAGATCGGCAGCGCAATTGGTTTCCTATGAAATACCCATCATCATGTCGATAATAGCAGTTGTAATCTTATCAAGGTCATTAAATTTCGTTGAAATAGTTAATGCTCAAACCACCATACCCTACGGCGCTTTGCTTCCCTTAGGTCTTGTAATCTTTTTGATTTCAGGTGTCGCAGAAGTCGGTAGGACGCCATTCGATATATATTTTGCCGAATCAGAAGTGGTTGGAGGGCCTTTTGTTGAATATTCAGGTGCTCACTGGGCTGTTTTTTTCTTAGCTGAATATATCAATACATTTGTGATTGCTATGCTTACGGCGCTGCTATTTCTAGGTGGCTGGATCTGGCCTTTTGGGAATTTACCGCTAATACCCAGCGTGTTGTTACTTTTGGGGAAGACATACGCTGTGGTGTTGGTCATTTTTTGGCTTCGAGCCACATATCCGAGGCTTCGAATTGACCAGTTAATGAGCATCGCTTGGAAGTTCTTGATTCCCCTCTCTTTCGTGGCCGTCATTATTGCTTCGTTTCAACAGTTTTATTCTTGGCCTGTTTGGTCACTTACTGTAATGTCTTTAATCGGCCTCGTAGTGCCGATTTATATACAATTGAGGGTACAAAGAAAACCTGCAATGGACGCAGCCAAAAGATATTCACAACGTGCAATATTGCACGTCGGAGTGAAGCGAAATATCGATACCAAAATAGATGAGCTGGGGTAAGGATTTAGAATGTTATCAGGAATGACCGGTCTACTAACAACCATTCGATGGCTTTTCCGTAAGCCTGTGACTGCGCATTATCCAGAGCAGCATCTACCAGTACAAAACCGCTATATGGGATTCCCTGCATTGCTCTGGGATTCAACAGCTGATGAACCATTTTGTACTGGCTGCATGGTGTGCGTCAGAGAATGCCCAACTCAATGCATGAGTGCCCAAATGCACGATAACCCCAATGCTCAATCCGGCAAAAGCCACAGAAGGAAAATTATCGAAGAATTTGAAATTAACCTGAATCGCTGCATTCTGTGTGGTATATGTGTCGATGTTTGTTCATTTGATGCAATAGAAATGACTCATGAACATGAGCTCTCAAGTTTTTCTAGGAACGGTGCTCGTTCAGATCTAGCGCTACTCCTTGAACAAGGGCAAAGATTTATGGCGGAAACGAACTGGAATCCTATAAATCCTGACAAAAATGTAGCTTCGGTAGCATTAGCTAAACGCTCCGAAGCTGCTAAACAGAGAAGTACTGACTCTATTTCGCCAGATGAGGTCGAAAAGTAGTGTCCTTATTAGTTTTTTACATCATCTCTGCAATAGCTTTAGGGGCTGCTACGGGTGTAGTAGTCAGCAGAAATGTCGTGCACTCGGCAATATTTCTTTTAATAACGTTGGGATCAATCGCTGCTTTTTTTGTAGTTCTACATTCTGAGTTTTTGGCTCTTGTTCAAATTTTAATTTATGGCGGAGCTGTGGTCATTGTCATTCTCTTTGCACTTATGCTTACGAGGCAAGGGGAATTTCAAGAAACAGCGGAACATGCACGATGGCCGGGTGCCGCATTTGTTAGTAGCGCACTTTTTATCCTTTTGGTAAGTGTTTTTGTTGCAGACGCACCAAGGTTTGGATCGGCCTCTGAAATCAACGGTGTACGCATAGAAGTGTTGGCAAAAACTTTATTCGAAGACTGGGCTGTCCCATTCGAAGTGGCTTCGATTGTACTTCTTGTTGCACTCATTGGAGCCATTCTCATAGCACGCAATGAACGGGAAAGTGATCAATCATGACACTACTCCATTTCGAAATAGTGGGTGCTGCACTTTTTTGTCTTGGATTGTATGGAGTGCTATCCAGGCGCTCCGGAGTCATCATATTGATGTCTATTGAAGTGATGCTCAATGCCGTTAACCTGAACCTTGTTGCTTTTGCTGCTTTCCGTCCCTATGGCCAATCTAATTTGATGCAAACATCAAACACCGCAGGTGAAACTGTTCTAGCTTTTGTTCAAGCGCCTGATGGTTTGATTATCACCATTTTTGTAATCACGATTGCTGCTGCCGAAATTGCTTTAGCTATGGCAATAATCCTCCGACTATTTCGCTCACGGGGCTCCGTACACGTTGACGAAATCAGTGAGATGAGGGGCTAAATATGGAGTGGGCTTGGCTAATTCCAATTTATGGTTTCGCAGCATTTGGGCTTATAGCGCTTTTAAGGGAAAGCCTTCCTGATAGGGGCAGGTTCATTTCTATTTTGGCAATATTCGCAGGCTTCATTACCTTCTGCTTCGTGCTTGTTGACCTGATACGTACTGGAGTAGCTCAGTATCATTTTAAAATCGATTGGTTTATTGCCGGTAAGTTAGAAGTTGCATGGGGGATACTAATTGACCCTCTTACTGTAGTGATGTTGGGTTTAGTTACATTTGTAGCTCTTCTAGTTCAAATTTACTCTTTGGGATATATGGCAGGCGACAAGCGACTACCTTGGTATTTTGCTGTCCATTCTCTTTTTGCCGCTGCCATGCTTACTTTGATATTGGCCGACAATTTACTGTTATTGTATTTCGCTTGGGAATTAGTTGGTCTTTGCTCTTATTTTCTAATTGGTTTTTGGTACGAGCGTTCTACAGCTGCGGAGGCAGCCAAAAAAGCCTTCGTGACCACCCGCATAGGTGATGTGGGTCTCCTTATAGGCATAATTTTATTAGTCGTGAATACCGGGACTTTTGATATTTTAGAAATACTTAACCGAGTTTCATCGCCGATGCCGGGAGAAGAATTAAGTAACCTTCTAGTCACCAGCTCTGCACTGTTGATTTTCGCTGGTGCAATGGGGAAAAGTGCGCAGTTTCCATTACACGTCTGGTTGCCTGATGCAATGGAAGGTCCGACCCCAGTCAGTGCCCTTATCCATGCAGCAACAATGGTAGCGGCAGGTGTTTTCCTCGTTGCAAGGCTATTCCCACTTTTTGAAGCCTCAGATCACGCACTTTTAGTTGTAGCAAGCATAGGAATTATTACTGCCTTAGCTGGTGCATTCTTTGCTCTAACATCTACTGATCTGAAACGAATACTCGCTTACTCCACAATGAGCCATCTTGGTTTTATGATGCTCGCCTT
The DNA here is from genome assembly GCA_964391355.1 of uncultured Dehalococcoidia bacterium. Classification (GTDB taxonomy): domain Bacteria; phylum Chloroflexota; class Dehalococcoidia; order Lucifugimonadales; family Australimonadaceae. The sequence goes on from CAYMJY010000002.1 coordinate 28,127, forward strand.
AGGTGCCGGCGGTTATACCGCAGCAATTTTCCACCTCACTACGCATGGTATCGCCAAAGCTATGCTTTTTATGGCTGCTGGGTCTGTCATGCATGCTATGAATGACGAAACTGACATTAGAAACATGGGTGGGCTGCGTCGAAAAATGCCTATTACTGCTATTACTTTCTCTATTGGTGCTTTAGCCCTGTCAGGCATTCCACCACTAAGCGCTTTCTGGAGTAAAGATGAGATCTTATTATCCGTGGAGAAAGGTCTCCCTGTAATTTTTTTGGTGGGCTTTTTAATCGCTGTCGTCTTAAGTGCAATTTACATGGCTAGAGCTACACGCTTAGCTTTTTATGGAGAGGAAAGCGTAAATGCTAAAAAGGCTCACGAATCTCCAGGAACTATGCTTAGTCCTCTATTAATTCTTGCGGCCACAAGCATCTTTATTGGGTTTTTAGCGCTCCCAATAGGGAGTGATTATGGTGGGTTCGCCTCTTTTCTATTCGCACCAGGGCACTCACCGCATGGATTCGAAATAAATGTCTTTTGGGCATTTATTAGCGTCATATTAGCCTCGGGCGGTTTCGCTTTGGGTTGGTGGTTGTACTCAGTTAGACAGGATTTAGTATTAGCTTTAAAAACACGTTTCGCTGGGATACATCATTTACTAGAGAACAGGTTGTATGTGGACGAATTCTATCAATGGCTTATTGATAATATCGCAATGAAAGCAGGGGCTGCTATTGCTTTATTCGATAGAAGAATCGTAAACGACACCGGTGTAAATGTGCCGGGCTCTGCCGTGGTGAAAACCGGTCAATTATTGAGAGGCCACATCACGGGTCTTTTCGCGGACTATGGAATTACTATGGTCATGGGCGCTATAGCTCTTGGTTTGGGACTGATTCTTTTGGTGAGGTGGTAGTGCTTGAGTTACGCTGAAAACCATATCCTCGAATCTTTAATATTCGCACCTATGTTAGCTGTGGTTTTATTATTGTTGATACCTGGTTCAAACAAAAACTTGATTCGGAAAGTCGGTTTAGCTACCGCAATTTACCTTTTGTTTGCATCGGTATATGCATTCTTAATTTTTGACCATAGTGAAGGCGCACCTGTTTTTCAGCTAAAACAAGGCTATACGTGGGTTTCTCAGTTAGGTATCAATTTTGATTTAGGCCTGGATGGAATTGGCGCTCTAATGGTACTTTTGACAGGAATTGTCTCCATTGCAGCTGCGTTGATTGCTACTCGTCAAGAAAATAACCCAAAGGCTTATTACCTTTTACTCTTTCTTCTCATAGCTGGTGTCTACGGTACTTTCGTAGCAGTTGATCTATTCTTTCTATTCTTCTTTTACGAACTTGCTGTAGTTCCTATGTATCTTTTAATTGCGATTTGGGGCTCGAGCTCTCAATTCGAGACTTTCTCCAGAACTAAAGAATACGGAGCTATGAAGCTGGTATTGATGCTTGTCGCGGGAAGCGTACTGGTTTGGATAGGGATCATTGCGATATATATCTACTCAGGGGTCGGCACTTTTGACTTAATTACATTACGGTCCGCCTCGCTATCTGGGGTTTTATCTACGGAATTTCAGCAAATTGTATTTCCTTTGATAGTAATTGGCTTCGGAGTTTTAGCAGGTCTATGGCCATTCCATACCTGGTCTCCGGACGGTCACGTCGCGGCTCCTACGTCAGTTAGCATGCTTCATGCAGGCGTGTTAATGAAATTGGGTGCGTTTGGAATAATCCGTGTAGGAATAATGCTCCTGCCTGAGGGTGCAGAATACTGGAGCACTGTGTTTTTCATCCTAGCAACAATTAATGTAGTTTACGGAGCTATTTCTGCTTTATCACAAACAGACCTTAAATATGTAATTGGTTACTCCTCTGTCAGCCACATGGGGTATGTTCTTATGGGGATAGCAACACTGGATCCCCTGGGTCTTACCGGTGCTTCTCTTCAAATGTTCTCTCATGGCATAATGACCGCTTTGTTTTTTGCTATGGTGGGAGCAATTTATGAAAGGTCCCACACTAGGGACATTGCGATACTCAATGGTCTTGCTGGTCGCATGGGCTGGACCACCACATTTTTTATCATCGCAGGTTTGACATCTTTAGGCTTGCCAGGCTTAAGTGGTTTTATAGCTGAGCTAATGGTATTTATTGGTGCGTTCCGGACTGAACCTGTACTTGGTGTCTTGGGGGTAATCGGGGCTGCAATCACTGCTGTTTATATGCTTCGATTAATTGCTCGAGTATTTTTCGGTCCACCCTTAAAGGAATGGGCTCGAATAAGAGATATTGAGTTCTCTGAAGGTTCAGCAGCTGTAATTTTAACCATTCCTATTTTGTTAATGGGCATCTACCCTATGCCATTTATACGTGTGCTTAATCCAGCTGTCGATTATTTAATGTCAGGTTTAGGAGGGTAATAGAGTGGCCATTGATTTTACTCTTTTGGTACCCGAATTCATGCTTGCCGCGTTAGGTTTGATCGTTTTATTAGTCGATCTCTTTATCCCTACCCACCAAAACCACCTCCGGAATAGAATAGCGGCCTTTATTACTTTGGCGGGTCTTTCGTTCATTTTACTTTGGAGCGTTTTCGACTTAAGAAGCGTCAAGGCGATCGTTTATGACCAACTCATATTTGTAGACCATTTCTCTCTTATATTTAAGGTCATTTTCATGGGGACAGGCATAGCGGTTACGCTGATGTCTATTCAGTATGTGGAAGACAGGATCCGGCACAGCGCCGAATATTACGCTCTTATTGTCTTTTCTATCCTTGGAGCAACGATCATGGCCTCAGCTGGAGAGCTATTGACTGCCTATATAGGGTTAGAGCTACTAAGTTTTTGCCTCTATGTTCTGGTTGGGTTGGGCAGAAAAGATGCGCGGACTTCAGAGGCTAGTACCAAATATATTCTTTTAGGCGCTTTGTCTTCAGGAATTTTCCTTTATGGACTCAGCATCATATACGGTACGTTAGGTACAACAGCGTTTAGGGAAATGGATGGGACTTTATTAATATTAGTCGATCATCCTTCGGTCATAATGGGATTTGCGATGCTCCTCGCGGGAATTGGTTTTAAACTTGCAGTGGTTCCTTTCCACATTTGGGCGCCAGATGTATACGAAGGGGCTCCGACACCAATAACCGCCCATTTGTCGATTTTAGCTAAGGCTGCCACTTTTGCGCTGCTTTTGCGATTTCTAGCCGAAGCAACTCAAGCTTCATACTCTTCTTGGCAATTGGTTTTAGCAATTATTTCAGCACTTTCTATGTCAGTTGGCGCAATTGTCGCATTAGTACAAACCAACATTAAAAGGCTTATGGCGTATAGCTCTATTACTCAAGTAGGGTTTGTTACGATGGGACTCGCTGCTCTAACACATGCAGGCAGCACGATGGTAGATAACCAGAACTCAGCGAATGCAATAATTTTGCACATTGTGGGATATTCGTTCAGTAGTTTGGCCGCTTTTATGGTAATTACCATGGTAGAGACGAAATTAGGAAAAGAATCGATTAAAGATTATGCTGGTCTTTCAAAACGCTCACCTTTCCTAGCAATGGTTTTAACTGCTTCTCTTTTGTCTCTAGCTGGATTGCCTATCTTCGCGGGATTCATCACTAAATTTTACCTTTTCACATCCACCGCCGATGCTGGATTGATTTGGCTTGTTGTTATTGGTGCAGTTGCTAGCCTCGTTTCTCTTTACTATTACCTTGGTGTTATTCGCCAAATGTATATCGGAGAAGTTTCTGAAGATGATGTGAAGTTGGTATTTCCGAGAACCGGCATGATCACTTTGTTGTTGTTGTTTTTAGGCACTATTTTGGTTGGTATTTACCCAGGGCCCATCATAAACGCAGCTGAAAGTGCTACTTCTGTGCTAGGGCCGTTCATTTAATTTTAAAAGGTAGAATACTTATCTTAAGCAACGGGGTTTTCGGAGTATATTTTGGGAGCCAGGACTGGTAAACAATACATAGAGTCCATGCAGAAAACATCGAAGGGCATGGAAGTCTACCTCAATGGGGAGCGAGTTAGAGACGTTACTCAGGAACCCCTATTTATTGGCCCTATGAATTCAATTGCAGAACAGTATGATCTTCAACACGACGAACGGTATCACGACATTTTGACATATGAGTCTCCCACTTCGGGGGAGAGAGTACCCAGTTCATTCATAATACCTAAATCTAAGGAAGATTTAATAAAGAAACGGCAAACATTTAAATTAAGAACTGATCATAGTTTCGGTTTTATGGGACGTGCTCCAGATTTCATGAATTCTTTGGTTACTGGATGGGCAATCGCAAAGGATATTTTCTCTACCCGCGGAGAAATGTTTGGTGAAAATGCGCAAAACTATTATGAATATTGTCGAGAAAATGACTTATTTCTGACACACGTACTAATAACACCCCAAGTTGATCGCTCAAAACCCTCTTCAGAACAAGAAGACCCTTACATACACCTAGGACGAGTTCGTGAAACTAGCGAAGGCATTGTTGTTAGAGGAGCGAAAATGGTGGGCACTTTTGCTCCACTAACTGAGGAAATATATGTCTTGCCGTTTGGAGGAGTGGCTCCTGGGGATCACTTGTACGCAACAGTATTTGCAATTCCCACAAATACACCTGGGCTGAAATTTATTTGCAGAGAAACTGTAGCCCCAATTCCACGATCAAGATATGACCATCCTTTGAGTAGTCGATTTGAGGAGATGGATGCCTTAGCAGTTTTCGATGATGTTCTTGTTCCTTGGAATCGAGTAATTGTAGACGGGGGTCCTGGGAGTGACGAATTAATTAACCATACAATGCGAGCATACGCAGGCTCTGCTGCAGTGCAAATTGCGTCTCGAATGCTTAGCCAAATGGAATTTTTGACTGGTGTTGCCATGAAAGTGGCAGATGCAGTTGGAATTGATGGTTTTTTACATGTTCAAGAGAAATTAGGTGAAATGATTTCTCATCTAGAAGTAGGTAAAAGCGTATATTACGGTTCTGAGGCAATGGCCTATCCAGATGAAAAGGGGATTTGGCAGCCTGGTGGACTAGGTCTACGCTCCTTCCACTTACAAAGCATGAAAATATACAGAAGAATGGTAGAAATAATTCAAACTTTGGCGGCAGGAGGTTTCTTTTCGGTCCCCACCGAGGCTGATATGGCAAACCCGGAAATTCGCCCGATGATAGATAAGTATCTTCGTGGCAAGCCAGGTGTTTCAGCAGAAGAAAAAGTTCGTATATTTAAACTAGCTTGGGATGTAACTGGTGAGGCTTTCGCTCAAAGAATGCAACAGTATGTTCATTATTTTTCAGGTGACCCCATTCGACTAACGGCAGCAATGTATCTGGGGTATGACAAATCAGAGTTGTATGAAATGGTTGCAAGAGCTATCGATGCCGACTCGCACTCAGCTATTCCAGTTTCACCTACACTCCCAGGCGTGCCTTCTGCGCTGACAAAAAATATTAACCCATCTTTAAGGCATACTTATCCTGAATCAACGCAACCAAAGCGATCAGGTTAAGGAGGCATTACTTGACTGACGAACCTAGCTCCTCTATAAGCTCCCGTACTAACCAAAAAAATGCTCACCTCCGCGACCTCTTCGCCTCTTTTCCCTCAGGGGTGACTATTGTGACGAGTTCAAATTTCGAAGGTGATCTACAAGGAACAACGGTAAGTGCTTTCGCACCGGTAAGCCTTGATCCTGCTTTGGTTTTAATTAGCCTAGATCAAAAATCTCGAACCGCAGCTGCCATTTCTGAACGTAAAGCATTTGTCATTCATTTACTAGACTCTGAAAAAGCTGATCTTGCTACTCATTTTGCAAAAGATTTCGACCGGAAATTTGACGGTATAAGCCATACTCTAAACGCTAAAGGGATTCCTATCATTAATGAATGCCAGACTTACATCGAATGTACTCTGGCAACCAGACACTACGAAGGGGATCACGTGCTAATCATTGGCACAGTAGATCAAATAGAAAATTCTCAAAGTTTTAAACCATTAATCTACCACCAAAGATCATTTCACTCATTAGATAAAGTTTGAAAAGGATGATTACTATAACCTGAACCGGAAATAGGTATTATGTGAAAATGTTATCTCCGCAACCTTTAATTTCAGTTATTGGCGCCAGCAACCCAACACAAAAAGGGATAGATCTTGCTGAATCTGTAGGAGCCGAACTAGCTCGACGTGGTTATACCGTCGTTTGTGGGGGACTCGGAGGAATCATGGAAGCTGTATGCCGCGGAGCAAAAATGGAAGGTGGGACTACTATAGGGATTTTACCGGGAGATTCCTCAAGCGCCGCTAACTCATTTGTGGATTTCCCAATAGTTACCGGAATGGGTCACGCTCGAAATGTCATCGTTGTTACTACTGGCAGAGCAGTAATCTCTATTGATGGTGCATACGGTACATTATCAGAGATAGCGCATGCTCTTGCCGCTGGTATACCGGTGATAGGGCTTAATACATGGGAGCTTCCGTCACGCAGTGACCTGCAAATTGAAATTATCCATACCTCTACAGCTATTGATGCAGTAAACAAAGCAATTGAAGCGATTCACGGAGAGAGTAAAGAAGATGGCCCAGATAACAGAAGTTAAAGCCAGGGAAATTCTAGATTCACGCGGACTACCAACAATTGCAGCTTCCGTTCACCTTGATGACGGTTCTATTGGCACCGCTGCAGTCCCATCCGGAGCCAGTACTGGCGCACATGAAGCACTAGAACTACGTGATCAAGATTCCGCGCGTTATCTAGGCAAAGGTGTACTTTCGGCCATACATAACGTGAACAAAATTATAGCTCCCCAGATCATTGGTTTAAGAATTGAAGATATGCACAAAATTGATGAAGCAATGCTATTGGCTGACGGAACGCCCAACAAGTCCAAATTAGGAGCAAATGCAATCCTCGGTGTATCTTTAGCGGCTGCTCATGCTAGGGCAGCGTCTTTAAAAATACCCTTATACGAAAGTCTTTCTTCGAAAGGACGGAAAAGCCTCCCTACTCCGATGATGAATGTACTAAACGGCGGTAAACACGCCATGAATTCAACAGATTTTCAAGAATTCATGATCATCCCAGTAGCTTTCGAGAAATTTTCAGATGCATTGAGATGTGGAGCGGAAGTTTATCAGGAATTAAAAGGACTTTTATCTCGATTGGGCATGAGCACCAACGTCGGTGATGAAGGAGGAGTAGCACCCTCTTTGAGCTCCAACTCAGAACCATTAGATTTACTGATTGAAGCGATTTCAAATGCAGGCTATAAACCAGGTGAGGATGTTTTTTTTGCTCTAGATGTAGCAGCAACAGAGCTTTATACCGACGGTAAGTATGTTCTTGAACGAGAAGGAGAAACCGTCGATAGCATCTCCCTGATCGATCGATACGAAAAATTAGTTGCCGCTTATCCAATTTTAAGTATTGAAGATGGTTTGGCAGAAGATGATTGGGAAGGGTGGGTCGCATTGACTGAGCGCCTAGGTCGAAAAATCCAGATAGTTGGTGATGATCTCCTAACTACCAACCCAATTCGTATTAAGCATGCAATATCCGAAAAAGCTGCCAACTCTCTGTTGGTTAAGCTAAATCAAATAGGTTCACTAACAGAAACAATTACTGCAATCAATATTGCTAATGAGGCAGGTTGGAGCACTGTTATCAGCCATCGTTCTGGAGAAACTGAAGATACAACTATAGCTGACCTGGCAGTCGGGACCGCTTCGGGCCAAATTAAAACTGGGGCTCCTGCAAGAAGTGAAAGAGTAGCGAAGTACAATAGGCTATTACAGATAGAACAAGAGCTTGGAGCAGATGGCTTTTATGCAGGAAAAACTCCATTTATTCATTTCACAAATGACTTCTAACAAATAAGTTAAGCACGAACTGTTTTATCTACTAAAAATCACTAACTAGTCCAATTCAGACACTTGTTCACTTGTACCCACTTGCCGCTGTTAGTAGCATGGTCATGGTTATTGGAGGGATCATGACAACGCGTATTGGAATTAATGGTTTTGGTAGGATTGGAAGGCAAGTTTTGCGTGCTACTCTGGAGCGGCATCCCGGTGATCTAGAGGTCGTAGCTATTAACGATCTAGCTGATGACAAAACAAACGCTCATCTATTCAAATACGACAGTAATTATGGAAGATACCCCGGAGAAGTTATTGCGAGCGATGGCGCAATCATAATCGATGGTTCAGAAATCAGATCTTTGAGTGAAAGGGATCCATCAAAAATTCAATGGGGCGCCATGGGTGTTGAGATTGTGATCGAATCCACTGGCATTTTTACTGATGCTGAAAAAGCTTCAGGTCATCTAGAGGGTGGGGCTAAGAAAGTCATCATATCCGCTCCCGCCACGAACGAAGATAAAACTATTGTGATCGGTGTAAATGATCATGAGTATGATTCAAGTATTCATCATGTGATATCAAATGCCTCCTGTACAACAAATTGTGCGGCTATGTTAATCAAAGTCTTGAACGACGAATTCGGGATACGGCATGGCTTGATGAACACTATTCATTCGTATACGAACGACCAGCAAATTTTAGATCAACAGCACAAAGACTTACGACGCGCCCGCTCAGCGGCACAGAACATTATTCCAACCACAACAGGAGCAGCAAAAGCGGTGGGCCTGGTAATACCTGAACTTAATGGGCGTTTACACGGAATGTCCCTAAGAGTCCCAGTATCAACAGGATCAATCACAGATTTTGTAGCCGAGCTGGATCGGAATGTTTCTGTGGAAGATATTAATAAGGCGTTTAAGGATGCTTCGGAATCCGAGTTACATGGCATCCTGAGTTATACAGAAGATCCCATCGTATCAAGTGATATCAAAATGGATCCGAGTTCTTGTATTTTTGATGCACTGTCCACAATGGTTATGGAAGGAAGTATGGTTAAAGTGCTAGGCTGGTATGACAATGAGTGGGGCTACTCCTGCCGCACTTCTGATTTAGCCAATATGCTTGCTAAAAGTTTGTAGAACTCTAGATGCTATATGATGATTTATGCCTATACTTTTGATTTACCAAAAGTAAGTCACCCAAAGATATATATAGCTATATGAATCATCCAGAAACCAGCGGGATATTTTCTTTTTCAGGGATTCTAGATTCTCTTCGCAGTGCTTTTGTAAGAGCATTACCCTTGCTATCACTAGCAATTCTAGGTGTAGCTTTTTTATTAAGGATTTCAGGTACTGACTGGGATCAAGGGGCTCTCTACCACCCAGACGAAAGATCCATTTTTATGCGTTCTGAACAAATGCATAGGACTCTCACGTCAGACCCAGGATGGCAATTTTCCGCAAATATGGATTTCCCTTTAGATAAATCTGGCATCCCTTCGGTTTCTACATTCTTCGATTCGGAAAAGAGCCCACTGAACCCTCACTGGTTTCCCTTAGGTTCCATCATAATTTATTTGCTCGTAGGTATTCGTTATTCTCTAGATATTTTTATAGATCAGGTGAAAATTCAAGATTTGGCAATAGCCGGCAGAGTGCTGTCTAGCTTAGTTAGTACTGCTTCAGTTGTAATGCTTTATTTTCTTGGCAAACGTTTATTCGGCCTTCCTGTAGCACTTCTATCAGCATTATTGTTGACATTCAGCGCCATTGATATCCAGGTTTCCAATTTCTATAGACCAGAACCTTTCGTTACAGGATTAGCTTTGGTCGCTTTTTGGTACATGCTTAACATTGTTACTCGTAGCAATTGGCGTGATCACTTTCTATTGGGTTTGGTCATAGGCCTTAGTTTCTCGTTTCGATCTACCAGTCTTCCACTGCTAGTTCCATTATTGCTGAGCTATTTTCTAGCGGCTGCTAAACAAAAACCCGAAGGCCTCAAATGGTTTAATTCCGCGACAAAACCTTCATTATTCAGCTTAGGGATATTGGCTGCTTTTACATCATTGGGAACTTTTTTATTACTTCAGCCGTATGCCTTGTTAGATTTCGGTCAATTTTTATCTGATCAGGCTTTCGAAGGGCGCGTTGCTCGTACCGCAGGCTTGGTTCCTTATACTATCCAATATATCGGTACGCAAACGGGTATATATGAGCTTCGCCAGTCTTCTTTATGGGCTCTTGGGTTGCCATTGGGTTTAGCTGTTTGGCTTGGTCTTTTATTTAGCATAGTCCGTGTAACGCTAGTACAAAAGTACGGATCTGCACGATATGGAGAAATCCTACTGTTATCTTGGATTATTCCTTTCCTCATAATCCTGGGGTTGTTTGAAGTCAAATTCATCCGTTACTTAGTGCCAATAATGCCTATTTTGATATTATTGGGATCTAGATGGATGGTAGCGGCAGTAAGGTTTAGCAGACTTTTTTCAAAATCCCTATCACATGCCCTGATTTTTTTTGTTGCGCTTATCGTCGGATCAACCGTGTTTTGGGGCATGGCTTTTACTTCTACATATGGTGAATCTCATCCAGCTATTTCAGCATCCGAATGGCTTAATAAAAACATAGAGCCAGGATCCTCAGTATTACTAGACAATCACTGGGATGAAGGTTTCAAGGAATTAGGCAGATTCAATGTTTCTCAGCTCCGCATATATGAAAGTGACACAGTAGATAAATTATCGGAGATGTCACAACTGGCATCTCGTTCTGACTATCTCATTGCATACTCCAATAGACCGTCAGGTTCGATTTCAAAAATCCCAGAGCAATATCCTCTGAGTTCAGCATTCTATAAGCTTCTTTTTGAAGGAAATCTCGGATTTACTCCTATACAAGCATTTGAACGATACCCGAATTTTCTGGGGGTCGAGTTTGTCCATGATCCCTATACTCAATCGGGTTTAAAAAACCCTGAAAACTTGCCCGGTATAGATAAACAACCGGTGTCAATTAATCTTGGTTATGCTGATGAAAACATTTTTAACTACGATCGCCCGTTGGTAATAGTGTGGAAGAATACTGCGCGGTATAGCTCTAATTATCTTATAGAGCTACTACTTGGAAATCGATCACCTCCAACATCAGAGCCATTTCTATTAGGGAAAGAGCAAATAGCTATTAACAATACTGAGGGATCCTGGAATAAAATTTTTGATGAATCTGCGGTCAATAAATCCGTCCCTTGGTTGCCCTGGTTAGGTTTAGTCGAGCTAATATATTTGATTTCTATTCCTTTTTCTTTCTTGATCTTTAGGTGGCTACCTGACCGTGGAATGGTACTAGCACGGCCTTTAGGTTTGTTAGCATTTGCATGGTTAATCTGGATTGGCAGTAGCTATGGTTTTTGGAACTTTAGCAAGACGGCTATATGGACTTTGATTCTTTTTATGGGCTCAGTTTCTGCAATTATAGGATGGTTCAATAGAGCTGCTCTTTTGCGGATAATCAATCAAAACTTACGTTATTTAATTACTGCAGAATTAATTTTCTTAGCAGCTTTCTTTATTTTTCTTATTATTCGAGCCGCTAACCCAGATCTTTGGCACCCTTACAGAGGCGGAGAGAAGCCAATGGATCTGTCATATCTTACCGCTGTGATCCGCTCCTACACTTTCCCTCCTTATGATCCTTGGTACGCTGGGGGTTTTATCAACTATTACTATTTCGGATTTGTAATCATAGCTGTACTAGTAAAAGCTCTCGGCATTTTGCCCGAAATTTCATACAACCTAGCAATCCCTTTGTTATTTGCACTCGCCTTTGCCTCAACATTTAGTGTTGGCTATAACTTATCCTTAACCATGAAACCGGCAAGACTCAAAGTGTTTCGACTACCGATACCCATACTGGCGGGATTATCGGCAGCTTGCTTAGCTTTCGTCCTTGGAAATATGGATGGCGCAGCTCAACTTGTTCAAGCTGGTGCAAGGTCATTTTCCGGTGAGGAGTTTGGCAATTTTGACTATTGGCGTTCGTCTCGACTAATGCCTGGTCAAATCAGTATTACGGAATTTCCGTTCTGGACTTTCCTTTTTGCTGACCTTCATGCCCATTTGATATCTATACCATTCGCAATATTAGCTGTCGGCCTATCCTTAAACATTGTACTAAGTGCAAAAGACAGTCCAAGTAAAAAAGCATTTTTGTTAAGCATTGTTGTGCTTGCTTTTTCAGTAGGGTCATTAGCTGCAATTAACACATGGGACGTTCCTGCATATGCGATTTTAGCGATAGCTGCCATTATTATTTCAGTTATATGCAACAGAAATTACACAAACAATGCAACGGCTATTTATGCACTTGGAGGGTGCGTTGCACTAGGAGTGATCGCTTATTTGCTATGGCTACCATTCCACCAAAATTATGACGCACCTTTCTCTGGAATTCATTTAAGCAAATGGCGTACTGTCTTATGGCATTACATTGCGATACATGCATTATTGGTCCTCTTGGTGCTTTCATGGTTAGGGTATGAAGCCAAGAAGACACTTCAGTACTCATCTCGCACATGGGTGACATTTGCAACAGTATCTGCCTTAGTTATTTCATTATTTGCAATCATAAATCCGTTACGTGATTGGCTGACTGCAGTATTGCTTCTATTGGTGGCAACTCTTTGCTTGCGCCTGTTTATTTGGTGGGCTCGCAATAAATACCACGCCGAAGCCCCAATTAAACTTTTACTTCTTTCCATGCTTGGTATTGGTTTTTGCGTTGGTCTGGGTGTTGACGTTGTAACAATCGATAACGATATCGACCGAATGAATACCGTGTTCAAGTTTTATTTGAACTCATGGATCTTATTTAGCATCAGTGGGGGCGTACTTATCTGGCACTTAGTGGCTGTTCGGCATTTCAGAGGGAATAAGCTCACCATTGGATGGTTAGGGTTGATACTACTTCTAGTTCTAATGGCTTCGGTTTTCCCTATTTTGGGCACGCGCGCAAGGATTGCTGATCGGTTTACTACCACTCCCTTAACTCTAGATGGGACTTTGTACCAAAATTATGCTGTGTATCATGATCCAGGCCCAAAAAACGATGGCTCTTCTAATCGTTCCGTGTACCCCCTTAGTGAAGATGCAGAATCCTTAGATTTCCTTCGAAACGAAGTCGTAGGATCTCCTGTAATTCTTGAAGGTGTAACCACGCAATATAGGTGGACTCCTCGAGTTGCAGTTTATACAGGGCTTCCAGTAGTTGTAGGTTGGGAATGGCATCAACTTCAGCAAAGAGGCGGGGCTGGAGCTTCACCAAGTTGGGTTAGAAGCCGAATGATGGATGTCAAAACAATGTACTCTACTGTGAGTCCTGAACGACTAGTAAAGCTCTTGGATGAATACAATGTGTCTTACATATATGTTGGACCTACTGAACGTTTGTACTTTCCCCTAAGCGGGCTCACAAAGTTCGATAGAATGGTGGGCTCAGAGTTAGATTTGGTTTTCTCCAATGATTCGGTGAAAATCTATCGTTATTACCAGGATTAATTGCTAGTACGTGGCAACCAATGCTAGTGTAGTAGGATGCTTACTAGGGTTCCAGTATGAACATTCAAGATTTGCGCGATATTCTTCTCAGTGTCTACCTTATATTAGGTATTCTTCTGTCAATAACTTTGATATTCGGAGTTATTATTGCCCTCAAAGCTGTTTTGGGGTTGATAAAGGCCGCAAAAAGACCCATAGATAAGCTTGGAGAGGCATCTGGTTCTCTAATGGGAGATTTGGTGAACCCTTCAAAAGATGGTTTATCCATGAGCTCAGTATCATTTGGTATCATCAGTTTCGCTGCTAGCATGCTTGGCAGGGCTATCAAGAGGTCATTCAGGAAGAAGTCATCTAAGCGGAAGAAGAAACGCCGTTAATATGCATTCTTTGGGTATGACCCGAATATTTTAAGCTCAGAGCAATGCAATGAGATTGCATGTAAGGCGTTTTTCACTCTCTCATCTTCACGATGCCCATCAAAATCAATCAAAAAATAATACTGCCCCAATCCTAATCTAGTTGGCCTTGATTCAATTTTGCTTAAATTCAATTCTCGATCTGCAAATTCAGCCATTACGTTCATTAATTGACCTGGTTTATCTTCAGCAAATGTAAAACAAAGGGAAGTCTTATCTGTGCCTGTGGGATCACTGTCATGCGTACCCACTACTACAAATCGAGTAACGTTATTTTCTGAATCCTGAATGCCTGCAGCTAAAATTTTTGCGCCATAGAGAACGGCTGACCTATCAGGAGCAATTGCAGCAATAGGCTCATCGGAATTCATTACCATCTCGACTGCAGCAGCAGTGCTTAGAGAAGCAGCAACTGAAATATTTGAATGGTTAATTTCTATATACTTGCGGCACTGCGCTAGGGCCTGCGGGTGCGAATAAATCCTCCTAATTGCTGACACTTCAGTATCCGGCTTAGCCATTAAATTATGAACAATAGGGATCGCAATTTCGCTATATATCTGAATGCCCTTCAGATGAATTAACACATCCAAAGTATCTGTCACCGAACCCTGTAAGCTATTTTCGATAGGCAGAACTGCTTGAGCACATTCTTTCGAAGTGGCAGCTTCGGCGGTGGCCCTAATCGTCGGATAAGGTGTTAGCTGCGCGTTCGGAGCAAAAGCCGAAGCTGCTTG
>CAYMJY010000002.1:42845-59766 GCA_964391355.1 uncultured Dehalococcoidia bacterium
CTTCAGTTGCGATAACCTTACTGAACCCATAATCGCTATTCAGTTCCATATATTCAACCGTAGCTAATTGAAAAAGACTATGGGCCGTCCGAATTCCAGTCTCCTGCTCAGGGTAAACTACTCGATCAGCACCAACAGCGGTAAGTGTCCTTCCATGCAAGTCTGTAGCTGCTCGCGCGACTACCTCAGGGATTTTAAATTGTTGTTTTAACAACACCGTTGTCAAAACAGAAGACTGAATATCCGTACCGATTGCTACTACAGCTGTATCGAAATGTTGTATGCCTAGTTCTTGTAGGAACTCAGCAGAAGTTGCATCACCGGATACTGCGTAAGTTGCTTGTCCCATCATTTGCTGAGTCAAAGCAAGGTTTTGGTCCACAATTAATACATCATGCCCGATACTATAAAGCTCTTGTGCTACAGAACTTCCAAACCTACCCATCCCTATAACCACTACTTGGTGTGCCATTTCACCCTCCACTCTTATCCAATTCTGACACGTTCTGATGCGAATCGGTAGACAGCTCGACGCTCCTTTAACGCTAGACCAGCCGCGATAGTGAGTGGCCCTAGCCGTCCTAGGTACATAGCGATAATTAACAGTAATTGCCCTGGTTGAGAAAGATTAGCCGTAATTCCACTAGAGAGACCTGAAGTGCCAAAAGCTGAAACTGCCTCAAACAATAAGTCCGAAAAGGTAAACTTTCCGGCTTGTATGTTCGCGTCTTCAGTGTATGCGAGACCTAAAACAATACCAAATAGTACCAAAGCGGCTAACAATACTACTGCCAGTGCTCTTGCAATAAGCGCGTACGGAATTTCTCTTTTAAAGGCTTCAGCTCTGGGCCGTCCTCTAACTGACGCATACCCTGCTATAGCAAGAACCATCAATGTGTTGATTTTTATACCACCGGCAGTTGACCCTGAAGCTCCTCCTATAATCATTAACAGGATAAATATAGAATCAGTAGCCGACTTAGTCGATTCGAAGCCTACGGTGCTGAACCCAGCTGTTCGTGAAGTAATGGCTTGAAAAGCAGCGTTACTAATTTTATCGACGTTGTCCATCGATCCCAGAGTGCTATTATTCCCCCACTCAAAAAGTACCATGGCCAGAATTCCTAGTGCCCAAGTACCTGCTAATCCCAACAATACCAATTTAGTATCTAGGGAAAATCTAGATACCTTACGGTTCTTCCAAATATCAAGGAACACAGGCAAACTAGTGGACCCTAATAAAATTAAAATACCTACTGAAGCTAAAATCCAAATATCCGAAGAATAGGTATTAAGGCTATGGGAATTCGGCAAGATGTTAAATCCAGCATTATTAAAAGCAGATACACTCAAAAACAGTGCTTGCCATGGTGTATCTCCTCGCAAATCATCATAAAAACGCCAAAGCAATATCACGTACCCAAATAATTGTGACAAAAGAGCAAACACCACTACGCTCTTAATGATTTGAGTTACACCGCCTAAGTTTGTTGCTCCTACTGATTCGCGTAGTACTAAACGGTCATTTAAAGTTACTCTTCTGCCTATCGCAATAAGTAACACTGCACCCGAAGTCATTATTCCCAGACCACCCAAGAACATCAAAGAAACGATGATCATTTGGCCAAATCCAGTCCAATAAGTTGCTGAGTCAACTACTACTAAACCTGTCACACAAGTAGCCGAAGCAGCCGTAAAGAATGCGGTGATAATAGGAGCAGAGCCGGAGGATACAGTAGCTTGAGGTAAAAGCAAAAACCCTGTACCGGATAGTATCAAAAATGCAAATCCCAAACCCAGCGCAAGCATGGCTGACTTAGCCGCACTTAAATGGAATCTTCGCTTTGACTCTCGCAAGAATACCTACTCCGTTCTGTGCTAACGTCGAATCTATTTGACCACCAATTTGCTAACAGCGATATAGCTAACTGTAGCAATTCGGCTATACACCTGATTTTTGGTGTAACACCCTTCCTAAAAGCGGTGTAACATGAATTACATGTCCGACCAACTAAACATTAAGCCGAACTGTCACTCACTTCAACCCAAGCAAGAAGCATGGTTAGAAGAAGCTTGGTCAAAAATTGACATCGATCGATTGTCGGAATTAGTGATGGGCTTGGTAGATATCCCTAGCCCAACTGGGCGTGAGGGCCAAGCAGCCAAAATGGCTGTCGAGGCCATGAGAGGCGCAGGTCTGATAGCTCAATACGAAGAAATGAACCAGAATCGAGGTAATGCCATTGGCCGCTTAACTGGTGATGGCAAAGGCCCTCATTTGTTATTTTATGGGCATTTCGACAACTATATTTCTGGCGCTTCTGATGATCCTTTGGTAGTAGGCTCCCTCGACCATCCTTCTTTTCACCCACATGCAACAAGAGATCAGCATGGAATCTCCGGTGCAGGAGCAGGTAACCCAAAAGCTGGTTGTGCAATGGCATTGCACGCATTAGAAATTGTTAATTCATTAAAAATTCCTATTAAAGGGAAAGTCACTCTTGCATTCGCCAGTGGTGGGATACATAAAGTAGAACTTCTTGGAGCAGGGCGTCCGTATTTAGGATCTTCATTTGAGGGTATGGGCGCAGGTTGCGAGCACATGCTCCATAACGGCTTAACCGCTGATTATTGCATTAGCACGAAACCTGGATATCAAGTCCTTTGGGAGGAACCAGGCTTATTATGGATCAAATTATCATTAAAAGGTGTCGTGGGATATGTCGCAAGGCAAGGTAAATTCAAAAGGCCTATAGACGAGATTCCGGTGGTGATTAATGAACTAAACAAATGGTTCGAAAGCTATGCTGAAGCCCATTCAAAAGGGCAAGTAATAACTCCAGCTCACATTGGAGCTATTGAAGGTGGATGGCCATATAAACCTGATTTTTCTCCCTCCGTTTGTAATCTCTACATTGATATCAGGATTCATCCCGATGATTCAAATGAATCTGTACTTAAAGAATTTGAAGGATTTATTGAGCGTTTGAAATTTGATAATCCCTCATTAGATTTGGTATGGGAGCCATTTGCTTCTATACCCGGCACAAAGACAGATCCGGAAAATTGGATCGCAGGTTCATTAGTCAGGGCATGGGAACGGGTTGAGCAAAAACCGCATACCTGGAGTCCAGCTTCAGGAATGACCGACGCTGCAATTTTAAGATCATGGGGAATACCTACTGTTCGTCTTGGAACGCAAAACTTTGCAACGCCCGATCCGTCTTTAGGGTTTTTGTCAGGTGAAGGTGCAAACCTGGAAAATATGACCCAAGTAGTCAAAGCATACATATACGCTATTATTGATACTTGTACCTAATTATTAGAGTGCGCCAAATTAACTGAGCTCGTAATTTTTACCCAAAGCTTGATTTCAAGTTTTCGGCGAAGCCGTTAATCATTGCCGCCGCCTTGCGTTTTATTAATGGTTGTCCCAATTCGCCAAGCCGCCCGATTAGTTGAACATCGGAGGCTATCGCAAGTTCTGTGCTTCCCGAATCCAATTGTTTTACTTTAACAACAATCGTTGAAGAAACTCCCCCTCCAATTCTTTTATCTTGAGCTTTAGCTCTCAACATCCATTCGTCAGTTTGTTCGTTTTGCTCCACATCGACTTTCCCATTCAGCAAAATGGACATAGGTCCAACTTTAACCCTTAACTCTCCTTCGAAACTCCCGTCCTCCAATTCTCGAACTTCTTCAACTCCGGGAATAAAAAGAGCGACTGTTGGGATATCTGCCAGAGTTTTATCAATATCTATTTTAGGTTTGGGGATTTCGATGATTTGTTCAAATTTCATTAATCATTTCCAAAAACTTTTCTTAATGCCCTTTTAGTGAATACTACCGCCATGGCTCTTTTGTATTCAGCAGACCCTCTAGCATCGTCTAGGGGATCTACCATATCTGCGACAAGATTTGATGCCTCCTCTAATAATTCATCAGTAATTGGAAGACCTACCAATGAATCTTCGACTACTTTTGCTCGGATAGGGATTGGCCCAATCGACCCCAATGCCACGCGTACATCTTGAACAAGCCCATCCTTTAAAGTACCTAATGCAGCCACGGACACAGTGGCATAATCGTCTTGCGTTCGTGGTAAATACTTTAAATAGACCCCCTTCGAAAACCTCGGTTTGGTTGAAACAATTACTTCAGCAATTAATTCGTCAGGCCTCAAATCAGTCTCATAATAGTCAACTAAAAAATCCTCAAGCGGAATTAGACGCTCACCAGCCGAAGATACCAGTCTGACTTGAGCTCCGATTGCTAATAATGCAGGTTGAGGGTCTTGAGCCGGATCCGCGTGAGCTAATCCTCCACCAATTGTAGCTGCATTCCTAATCCTTACTGTGGCAACTTGACTATACGTGCTTGTTAATAAAGGTGCGTGCGTTTTTACTAGATCTGACATCTCAATCTGCCGGTAAGTTGCGAGTGCACCGACCTTCAGTTCTTCGCCTTCTAGTTTTATTTCACGACACTCCTTTAACCTATGCAGACTCACTAAGTGCTTGGGCTGAACCAATGATTGTTTCATCATTGTGGTTAAAGCGGTACCGCCACTCATTAATTTTGCTTCATCGCCATACATGGCTAACAGCTCTGAAGCCCTAATAATCGTCTCTGGAGCATGAAACTCGAAGGATCTCATTGTGCTTCCGATATAGCCTTCGTAATCGATTCAACTATTTGATAATACCCAGTGCAACGGCAAAGATTTCCCATCATCCATTCCCGAATCTCCTCTTCTTTCGGATGAGGATTTATGTCTAGGAGGGCTTTAGCCGCCATAATTTGGCCTGGTGTACAAGCACCGCATTGAAATCCTCCATAATTAATAAAGGACTTTTGTATGGGATGGAGCTGCCCGTCCTGAGCTAAACCTTCTATTGTTTGAATCTCCGATCCGTCAGCCTTAACAGCTAAAGTGATACATGAAGCTACCATTTCTCCATTCATGATAACCGTGCATGCACCGCACACTCCTACGCTACATGTTTCCTTCGTACCAGTAAGTCCGAGATCATACCGAAGGAAATCAACTAGAGTCCGATAGACAGGTACTTCTGACTCGTGCAGCGTCCCATTGATTGATAAGGTGATTTTCATAGAAATTGATGTCTCAGACATGCTTACTCTGCTATGCTCCTGTAGAGATGCTATATCAACAACGCTTCCATGGCCACTAAAAAGGGAAAACTATGAGCTCTGATAGCCACCAGCCAATTGGTTCTTCTGCTCCAAGAGCAGACGGGATTGCGAAAGTTACAGGTGCTGCAAAATATACCTCCGATATACAACTGCCTAACACAATTTGGGGCAAGACATTGAGGTCGCCCTTTGCTTACGCAAAAATTGTTAAGATCGATACTTCTGCGGCAAAATCACTGCCTGGAGTACATGCAGTTTTAACTGGTTTAGAAGTAGGTTCGGCACATTATGGCCGGCGAATAGTGGATGTCCCTGTTCTGGCTCGCGATGTTGTTCGATTTATTGGCGAGCAAGTCGCAGCTGTAGCTGCCGAAGATGAAGACATTGCTCAGCGTGCTCTTGATTTGATTGAAGTAGAGTATGAAGAACTTAAGCCTATTCTCTCAACCAACGAAGCTATGGGGAATGATGCCCCGCTCCTTCACCCCGGAGTCGTGGACTACCAAGGCCTACCAGAGCCCCTTGATAAGCCATCGAATATCCTGCATTCAACCACTTGGGGCAAAGGTGATGTGGATCAAGGTTTTGCTTCTTCTGATTTAATTATCGAAAATACCTTCACCACACCTACAGTTCATCAAGCTTATATGGAACCTCATTGTTGTGTTGTGTCTATCGATGATCAAAATAGAGCTCAAGTATGGGCCCCTGTCAAAACACCTTACACCATCAAAAATCAAGTCGCTCAAGCAGTGAACCTTAGTCCGGATCAGGTACTAATAAATCCAGTGACTATAGGCGGTGATTTTGGGGGGAAGGGTTCACCAATGAACATCCCCTTGTGCTATTTTTTAGCTAAGGCTTCTGGGCGCCCTGTGAAAATGATTTTTGATTATTTGGAAGAGTTTATGGCTGGGAATCCACGGCACCCTGCGCAAATCAAAGTCAAAACTGGCGTTATGAATGACGGTAGTATAGTGGCACATCAAGCCGACCTTGTCTTCGATAGCGGTGGGTATGCGGGCTTCAAGCCTCTTGGGTTTCTACCCGGAGCATCAGGCGCTGCCGGTCCTTATAAGATTGCCAATGCGAAGATTACATCAGCTATGGTTTATACCAACAATATTCCCTGTGGTCACATGAGAGGACCGGGGGAGCCTCAAGCGGTCTTTGCAATCGAGTCGCAAATTGATTGTATTGCGAGAGCTCTGGGAATTGATCCTTTTGATTATAGAAAAATGAACCTAATTACGGAGTCTGATGAGACTCCCATTGGGAAAACTTTTAAGGATGTTCGGGCAATCGAGACTTTAGAATCAGCAGCAGCAGCAGCAGATTATCATCATCCCAAACCAATACATGTAGGCAGAGGAATAGCTATTGCGGAGCGATCACCAGGAGGGGGAGAAACTTACGCATGGGTATCCTTAGAACAAGACAAGTCAGTTACTGTATCCACAACCATATTTGAGCAAGGTTCAGGGACATATACAACTCTTCAACAAGTTGTGGCCGAAGAACTCTCTTTGCCGCTTGAGCGCATTGCTTATCAAGTTTGGGATACTGATAAGGTTCCCTTTGATACAGGAATTGGAGGCAGTAGAGGGACAAGAGTAGGGACGCTAGCAGCATATGAAGCAGTCGAAGCAGCAAAGCAGTCTTTGTGTGCCCTTGCTTCAGAATTGCTGGATTGGCCCATTGATTCATTATCAATTAGCGGTGACGCAGTTGTGCGAAAAGATACAGGCGCTTCCCACTCCTGGGCTTCCCTAATTGAACTGAATGGTGAAGCAATCATTGGGACATCTCATATCGAAGATAGAGAAACTGCACCAGTTACAAGCTTTACTTGCCAGATAGCTGAAGTTTCCGTAGACAAGGAAACTGGGCAAATAAAATTGTTGAAAATTACAAGCGCTCATGACACTGGGAAAATTATCAATCCAATGGGGCATCAAGGCCAAATAAATGGCGGGATCCAGCATGGAATAGGTTATGGCATGATGGAAGAGTTGGCGATTGAGGACGGTCGTGTCACCACGCTTTCCTTTGCAGATTACAAAATACCCACATCAGCTGACATGCCCGAACTTCGTACTGTTATTTTGGAATCTGAGTCTGGTGTTGGTCCTTACAACATACGCGGGATCGGTGAGAATCCAAACGCTCCTACCGCAGCAGCTATAGCCAATGCCGTGGAAGATGCCTGTGGTATCAGAATTGCAAATCTCCCGGTGACTGCAGAAAAAGTATATAAGGCTTTATCGAGGGACAAGACTTAAAACCTTGCTCGGCGATACAACAAAAACCTTACCGCCAATACCACTCCAAGTATAAATAATATGCTCAGTACGGTGCCTGCTGCTAGGGACCCTGGAGCTCCGCCACGCACACCACGGATCCCACCACCTATAGTTGGCTCCAAAAAACCCAAATACCGAATTAGCGTTGATTCACGCATTGCGAATACAAAGAAAATTGTCCATGAAACTGAAATTACCGGAGCAAGGAGTGGCAGGATGATTTGCTTTAACGTTACGAAAGGAGAACCTCCACTAGTAGCAGAAACCTCTTCCATATCTTTGCCAATCTGTCGCATACCTGCGTTTGCTATGCGGTATGGAATAGCAAGTCTGTAGGCAAGGGCATAAGTCACACCCAAAAGGGTGCCGTACAAAGGTATTGATTTGAATGTCAAAAACAACATTAAGAATGCAACACCTGCGAGTACTGCAGGAATGACTAATGACGCAGTTGCGAGTAAATCTAAACCAGTTTTCCATTTTCGGCTGCTGCCTCTGACTGCTATCCATGCGACCATTACTACAACAACCGTACCTAAGGTAGCACTACCAATTGACATAACTGCACTATTTGTTAGAGCAGATATAAATCTATCATCTGTTAATTGTGAGCCATATCCAGATAACCCAGCTCTTAAGCTTCCTTGTATCAATCTATAAACTGGCAATCCCCACATTAAAAACAAGTACACTAATAAAAAAGATGCGGTTGGTAAAAACCAATACCCCAGTTCCACCTTAGGTGCTCGCATCGTGTTCCCAGTTACGGTCGCATATTTGGCCGCATTACGGGTAACAAAAGTATAAACGGCGAACAAAATAAAAAGTGTACTCATTCCCATTAAAGCATAGGATGAGGCTAGGCCAAATCCTGTGAAACTCTGATCGACACTATTCAGTGCCGCCCAAATCCTGAAGTTGAATAGTGACGCTTTAGTCGCGCCTCCCAGAATCATCGGAACGGTTGTTGAGTCAATAGTAAGCCAAGCTGATAAAACAGCCGCTGTAAAAATTCCGGGAAACACCAAAGGCAATGATATCGATTTTAACGTTGTCCAATAACTGGCACCAGAAGTGCGACTTGCTTCCTCCATTGCGCCATTTTGATTACGCAGTGTGGCGGATAAAACTAAAAATACTATTGGCGTTAACATTAGCCCCTGGAAGATACCCATTGTGAACAGGTTGAAGGGATCTAGCGGCCCTCGCCCATCGCTATGCCCTAGTATGTTTCTCAACCAAATATTTAGATCCCCGGTGCGTGGCAATATATATTCCAGCCAAGACATGATTATTGTCCTCTCAGGAAACAACCATGGAATTAAAATTGCACCAAACCAAACTCCTGGTAATGGGAAGTCTGTTCTCTCAACTATCCAAGCAAGTGCATACCCGATAAATAGTGCTAGCAGTACGGAACCCGTAACGTAAAAAATAGTATCTCGTGCCATTTTGTTAAAATTACTAAACTGAAACGCCTCATAGATATTTTCCGTAGTGAAATAAGTCTGGGATTCAAAAGGCAAGGTTCCGATGGGACCTCGAATTGCAGAAAAGCAAAGCATTAGAATCGGCACAGCAACCAACATCACTAGCAAAAAGACAGTAATAGTATTAATTGACCACTGCGGTGAATATAGAAAGAAATTTCTGAACGTTTTCGGGTTTTCTATTTTACGATCACTATTCATTGTCGCCTGGCTTAAGTAGCGTTGAAATTAGCTCTCTATACGGACATTAGTATACAAAAGATGCATTTAGCCCCAAATTGCTTGACGGAAGCGGCGTTTTAGTGTATCAAGTCGGGGCCTAGGTGGACATACCATACTCCATTTTAAATCCCAATAGGCGCGTATCCGGAGGAATCATGCTTAATGTGGACGGGCTCGTTAAGATCTATAAGACTGATTACGGTGATGTTCAAGCTGTAAAAGGTGTGAGCTTTGAAGTTGGCGATGGTGAAGTCGTGACTTTATTAGGTCCCAGTGGTTGCGGCAAAACGACAATGCTGCGTTGTGTTGCGGGGCTTGAAAAGCCAGATGGTGGAGACATTACAATTGGGGACACTCCTGTTTTTGGAACAACCAATGGTACAAATGTTCCAACGCACAACAGACCGATCGCTATGGTCTTTCAGTCTTATGCCATTTGGCCACACATGTCTGTGTTTGAAAATGTGGCCTATCCCTTGAAAGTGTCTAAAGAGAAAATTTCAAAGTCAGAAATTTCTGACCGTGTAGCTCATGCCTTGGATACCGTACGTATCCCTGAGCTAGCTGATAGATCAGCAACGATGTTATCTGGAGGCCAGCAACAACGCGTTGCTGTTGCACGCGCTCTTGTCAGGGAGCCTAAATTATTGTTGCTTGACGAACCCCTTTCAAATTTGGACGCTAAATTGCGCGAAGACATGCGCTTGGAATTCAAAGAGTTATTCGAACGCCAAAAGCTATCTGCTTTATACGTAACACATGATCTGCTAGAAGCTCTAGTTTTGTCAGATAGAATTGTCGTTATGAACACTGGTGTGATCGCACAGGTCGGATCACCCCGTGATGTTTACCAATCACCAAGAGACCAACACGTAGCAGACTTTATGGGTGCTGGTAATGTGCTAGATGGCACAGTCACGAAGGTTAGCGGTGAAAACGTTACTGTGGAGGCCGGCTTTGGTACGGTTAAAGGCACTTCACCTGGTCTTGACTTGGCAGATGGACAAAAAGTGATCATAGCTATTCGTCCAGAGGGAATATTAATGTCTCGAAAAGCGAGCACTGGGTCACTAGATGCCGTTGTTAGAACCGGTGCATTCCTAGGATCCTCAATGGAATATTTGGTTGAAGTAGGTGGTCATATGTTAAGAGTTCGCACTCCCCCGACATCTGAACAGTTCAACCAGGACGACAACGTTAAACTTGTTGTTGCCCCAGAAATGGCTGTTGTCATACCTTCTTCACAATCATAGTATCTGGCTCGCATATACAAAACAGAGGTGCTCAACAAATGAGCACCTCTGTTTTGTATATCGTAATTTACTTTTTTGTTTACCCGCGCCTTCTTGCTAATTTCTTGAGAGCTCCAAACCGGACTGAAACAATTACTATTAAAAGAAAGCCAGCCAACATTACAGACAATGCAGCTGCCTTCCCAACAGAGTCTGCTCTAAAACTCCAGAGCAAAACTCCTAGTGTAATTGGCTGGGATGGTGCAAGGAACAAGGCTACGGTGAACTCACGGAAAGAAATAATGAAAAGAATAGACCAAGCTGTGAGAACATTTGGAGCAATCAAAGGGACTACTATCTGCCGCAGCGTTGTTAACGCATTTGCGCCCGAAGTCGAAGAAGATTCTTCCAATTCCTTTGCTATTTGAGCAATTCCGGCGCGATTAAGCCTATAAGCAAGAGTCATTCTGTAGGAAAACGCCAGAACAAGCATCCACATTGTTCCATATAACGGAATCCCGAACTGACTACTCAAGAAAAGGTAAAAAAGCAACATTGCTGATGCCGCTACCACACCCGGTATAGCGAGTGATGAAGAAGTGAAGAGGTCAATTAAGGTATGCCAGATTGTAGGCTTTTTCGCTCTTGTAGTTGTCCAAGCAATAACCAGTGCTATAGACACTGAGATAGTAGCAGCACCAAGTGCAAGAGCTAGGCTATTGCGAACTGCCGGCCAAAATCGTGGATCATCTAAAGCCTGACGGTAATTATTCAGATTGGCATACTCCAAAGCTTCGATCTCAATTGGTCTATATGAAGAGAAGAAAGACGCCCAGACCAAAATTAGCAAAGGAGCTATGGATTTGAGGAACATTACAAAGACTACCACTCCAAGAGCGAGCCATTTAAGCCTACCTAATGAGTATTTGGCCGGTCTGAATCCCCTAGCCGTAACAGTCGCATACCTTTCTGCTCTGCGGGTGAAACGCGCGTAAAGATAAAATAACGCGTAGGTGATTATAAGGAAATGGATTCCGTAAGCCGAGACTTCTCCATAAAGGGGAGTCCCTCCTGTTACAGGGTTTAAAGCAAAATAAACTCGAGTGGCAAGAATATCGGCTACCTTACCCGATGAACCCATAAGTAAAGGTATTTCAAATGATTCTAGGGTTAAAATCATGCCAAGGAAAAGTACACTTAGCACAGACGGTCGCATGATTGGGACAGTAATTCGTCTAATCGTCTGAAAGAATGTCGCACCACTAGCTCTGCTTGCTTCTTCAAACGATGAATCCATCTGCCTAAAAGCAGCAGAAAGGAAAACGAACATAATAACTGTCCCGCCAAGGCCTTGAACAAAAATCATCCCAGGGAACAGAGTGAACGGATCGATAGGGCCCTTATCAATATCCCAAAACCATATAATTTTACGAATTAGAACATTGACCAACCCATTACGTTGGCCCAGTAAAACAATCCATCCAATTGTCGTCACCAAAGCAGGCATAATCAAAGGTAAGAAAACTATTACGTAAACAAGATTACGGAACGGCATATCTGTCCGCTCAACTAACCATGCGAGTGCTAAGCCAATAACAAAAGATATTGCCACAGACCCGATAACGAAAATAAAAGTATCAGTAACAGTACTTTCCAACCTACCTGTCGTATAAATAACGTTTAGGTTGTCAAGGGTCCAGTATGCTGAACTATCAAAAGGTAAGACCGTAGGAGGGCCCCTGAATGTACTCGCTAACGTTACAAATACAAGTGGGCCAATAAAATAGAGAACCAGCACAACAGCAATTGTGACCATCACCTGCTGTTGAGTAATTTGGCGACGGCGGAACAACCTAGCTAACAAGCCCTTTTGACCGAATGTTGCGGCCATTCCCATCCTCCTACACTAATGTTGCTAGATTTTAAAGCTCAGCTGGGGGCTGCTATTTCTATAGCAGCCCCCGGCTTTTCTTTAATCCATATGCCCGAAGGCAATTACCTAGTTCTGCCCTAACCTGGCGTTACGGAAGTCCGCGCCACCTTTAGCAAGGGATGCAAAGTCATAGGTTGGCGGAGTTAGGGTGTCATCAGAAACTGCTGTTAAGCCAGCGCTCTGGATGATTGGCGTAATGCCGCCCCACTCTACCTTAATGATCTCATCAGGTCCGTGACCAAACCCAGGCCATCCAATACCACATTCACAATTCAATGGATTGTTAGTGTAGTGAACATAGGAACCGTCTGTAGAGATCGTCCAAAGGATCAGCAATCGTGCTGCGTTCGGGTTTTTTGCTACATCTGTAACACCCAACGGGAACTGTACAACGCCAACCTTGTCGGTAACAAAGTTACTTACAGGAAGGCCTTCATAATCACGTTGCATAATCGGGAAACCAAAGCAGAGGAAGCAAAGAGCTTTCTCACCTTGGATTACAATGTCATTTTGTCCGCTAGTGATCAGCATGTTCTGGTCATTCTCAAGCTTCTCAGCTAGGTCATTACAGTAATCCAAACCGAACACTGCACAAACATAACCCATTCCTTGGTAGTACAAGAAGTTGCTAGCTACAAGATCATCCTTCCATCGTGGGTCGAGGAATCCCTCGAGATCCGTCGGCAGAACTGATGGATCGGGAACTAGGTCAGTGTTGTACCAATGAGTGTACATAGAAATGATTCGTACACAGTAGTTTCCATTTAGAACACATCGGCCTTCTTCAACACCATAATCGTTGGTCCAGTCAATGTCTTCGATGTAACCACGTGCCTGAACCGAAGAAAGCAAAGTCATGGATCCACTGATAACGTCAGCGGTATTAACACCCGCTTCACGTTCTTGAATGAATCCAGAAGATATGTTTGCAACACCCATACCTACGGCGTTACATTCGATTTCTGGGAACATTTCCGTGAAACCAGCACAGCCAGCCTCTACTTCAGGAGTACTGTGTGAATAATATGTGACAGACCCTTCTGCTTTCGCAGCGGCAATCAAATCGGCCAAACGTGGGTCATTCTGCCAACCACTGGATGCATAGATGTCACTCGCGCCAGTGAATACACCTGAAACAGTGGGTGTAGGGGCAGGAGCACTACTTGAGCTCGAGCTTGAGCTTGAACTTGAACTTGAACTTGAACTTGAGCTACTAGCTGCAGGCTCAGGCGTTGGTGTAGGCGCTGCCGCGGGTGCTGCCGCAGCTGCCGCAGGTGCTGCTGCAGGAGCAGGAGCCTCGTCATCGTCTCCGCCACACGCAACCATTAATGCAGCAAGTAGCAGAGCGAGTACTCCCATGAGTAAAGCCCGGTTAATTCCCATAAACTTATTCTCCCCTCTCATATTCCGGCAACAGCCGGCAAAACCAAATATTAAGGCCAATAAGAGTAGCCTTAACTGCCCAGCGAGTATAGCAATGAAGGAAACTATGTCAATAAAATAATGGGTCTTTAGGCTACGGAAAAGAAGTATTTCAGTGTTTTGGCTTGATATCATGTTACGATCATCAAGTGAAACGGATTCCCAATTGAAAATTCCTGACTTAAAACCTGAAAAACAAAAATCCTCGGATGGGTTGTTTTTTGGATGGTGGATAGTTGTTGGGACTATAGTCATACAAGGCTTGCACTCCACTTTGCTTTTTCTATCATTTGGCGCTTACTTAGACCAACTTCAAGCGGCATTTGGTTGGAGTAGGACAGCATTATCTGGCGCATTTTCTCTAGGCCGTATAGAAAGTGGCCTTCTTGGTCCGTTACAGGGCTGGGCGATAGATAAGTATGGTCCGCGAATAAACATCCAGGTCGGAACTGTACTTTTTGGTGGTGGCTTCATTCTCCTGAGCCAAATACAAACGCTCTGGCAGTTTTATGCAGTCTTTTTCATTGTGGCTATAGGTGCAAGCTTTGCTGGTTTCCTTACGCTTCAAACCGCTATTGCTAATTGGTTCATCACAAAACGCGCAAGAGCTATGGGCGTGGCCCAGACAGGAATGGGCATTGCAGGCGGTGCTGCTGTGGGAGTGGCATGGATTTTAGAAACGTTTGGCTGGAGAATGACTTTTTTCTTGGCGGGCGTGGCAATCTTACTAACAGGTTTGCCCTTGGCTAGGTTATTTCATCACAGACCTGAAGATGTCGGAATGTTACCTGACGGTAGAGCTCCAGTTTCAGATTTACGTTCTGGGTCACTAGACAATTCAAATTCAACATTCCCGATAGACCCTGACTTCACTTTAAAAGAGGCTATGCAGGATCGTTCATTTTGGTTGATCTCCATAGGCCATGGCGCAGCACTATTGGTCGTAGCTGGTCTGCAAGTGCATTTGATACCCCATCTAACTGATTTGGGATGGGGGCTTACTCAAGCTGCGACAATAATCCCTATCATCACTTTTTCCAGTCTAGTGGGCCAGGTTGGTGGAGGGTTTTTAGGTGACAGGTACAACAAAAGATTCATTGCGGCTATAGCTATGTTTGGACACGCAAGTGCAATGTTTTTGTTTGCTACTAACACATCCTTGTTTGTAATTGTTGCAGCGGCTGCAATACATGGCATTTCCTGGGGGGCCAGAGGGCCATTAATGTCTGCGATTCGTGCTGATTATTATGGCCGGAAGAACTTTGCCAAGATCGGTGGCATGTCATCGTTGATAATACAATTTGGCACTGTTTTAGGTCCGATGCTAGGTGCTCTGCTGTACTCCCAAACCGAAGGCTATCGATTTGCTTTCTTATTGCTGGCTTCTCTTACTGGTGCGAGTGCAATATTTTTTCTATTAGCACGGCAACCACGAAAACCTCTTCGATGAAAAGCTCAAAGCTTTAAGCTTGACCTCGTCGCTCAGCGCTCGTATTGTGCGATGGCATCATATGGGGGGGCTATGGTAAGGCAACTACGACATAACGACGCATCTGCAGCTAGTGACATCACCGAGACTCCTTATGCTAAGGCAGTTACTGGTTTTAAAAATTACTGGTATCCAGCAATCCCCGACCGCTTACTAGGGTCAAAACCGAAACGGATGGTTTTGTTAGGGGAGCCAATAGCCCTAATCAAGCGTAGAAATAAGGTATACGCGATTCAAGATGAATGCCCTCACAGAGGCGCACGGATGTCTCTAGCAAAAAATGAGTTTCCAGACGCTGAAACCCTTTCATGTAGATTCCACGGCTGGACTTTTGATCTAGCAACCGGTTCTTGTGTGGCTGCACTCACTGAAGGCCCTGAGAGTAACGTAGTAGGGAAAGTACGTATACGTACTTTCCCTGTGGAGCAAAGAAAAGGGCTTGTGTTTATTTGGATGGGTAGGGGGAAACCTGTACCACTGGAGGAAGATATTCCCGCACTCATACTTGCGCCCGATGCACGAATTAAAGTGCGTTTTCGTCAGGTTTTCGGAAATTGGAGACAGCACGCAGAAGGATCAGCAGGTGGCCATTTCTTTATGTTACATCGTGATTCTATAGCCCTCTTGTACCATCAATTAGGTGCTTATAACGCTGTTTCATTGGCTCAACTTCAGGAACACGATCCTGTTGATAAACGTCCATATCTTTTGGAAACAAACGCCGATTACGTCTGGCAAGGCGAATATCCTAGCCTTGGAAATTGGCCACCGCGAAGACCATGGCGGATCAGTAGACCTCCTCGGCGAAGAGGCACAAGAGGCACTTCAACGGTAGTTCAAGGCATTAAACATATTGGCATTAGCCTGCCTGGCTTTTTGCGGGTTCCGCACTTCCCTCAAAACAATGCAGTTTACTACGAATGGTATATTGCTATTGATTCTCACCATTATCATTACATGCAAATCAGCGCCCATTTCCCAAGAAATTTTATCCAACGAATTTGGGGTGCATTCTGGTATAACATTTGGGCTGGGCCAATTCGAAAAGGCAGGTTTAATAACCAAGACAAAGGCGTCGTGAGGGATGGCACAGAATTCGAAGATAGAATGGGCGTGCACAAGCCCACCCCCCTTTATAAACCTGATGTTTTTCCTCTCATGTGGATACAAATGTGTAACGAATATGCTCGAGGCGAAGGGTGGAAAGTTTCCGGAAAGACCTCAAGCCAAAACACGCAAATACTGGAAAATACAATACCGGTATATGAAGAAAAGGATGATTCGACCTTTTCGGTTAGTTAGTATTTTGCTCTATCAGCTCAAACCAATTTAGCCACTCGGCACGAGTCAATTTTGATCCGTATTCGGCCCTGTTTAGAACAGTGCCACTTGACGAAATAGCTAATTTGGTAGCTCTAATGGTCACATCGTACTCTTCAATTAAACTTCTAGATGAACTCATGAATTGGATTTGATCGCCAATATTAATTTTTTTTCTATAGTTATCTAGAGTCATATTCGTGTCTAACGGGTTTAAACTTATACCTAGAACAGGTATTTCAGTGGCTTGTTCGGTAATAATTTTATCAAGCGTCCGCAGCTCGGCGCGACAAGTCGGTCAGCCCGGAGTGAAAAAGTACAAAATCAACCCGCTATTTCCATGCGGCTCTTGC
>CAYMJY010000002.1:59866-67058 GCA_964391355.1 uncultured Dehalococcoidia bacterium
GAAATAGGAGTAGCCTGAACGCTCATTAACTGTGATGCTCTTTGCGCACTTAAGACTCCAGTAAATCTTGCATCTGGGTTTAGTAGAATCTGCGCTGCTTCATTGAATAACTGACTCGGCGAAATTCTAGATATCCAAAGTTGCCAACTTTCCCGTGATACTTGCTGAGCAACGTCTTTAACTTCAGGAACAGCAACTTCAGCCAATGCCGGTGCTATCAGTAACGCAATAAGAAAAGTAGCCATCAACCAGATGCCTAACGATACAAGCGCAGATGTAACCGCATTTCTGAAAAAGATTGAACAGGTCATCGCCATTGCTAACCAAAATGCTAGGTAAACAACCGTGACTAGGCTAAACCCCAGTATCCGAATAATTTCCTCTCCGTGCGGTGCATAGCCCATCACGAACATACCCATTCCAACAATAGACAGAACAATTGCTGCTAAAACAATTCCGAGGGTGGCAAGACCCGCGAGAAACTTTCCGTTGAAAACCGCATCTCTATGAATTGGCTGAGATAGAAGCTTCGCAAGGGTACCTTGAGTTCTCTCACTGTTAATAGCATCAAATCCCAAAGCGATCCCTATTAGAGGACCGAAAAAACCTAGGTAAAAAAGCACAGGTGGCAAAACACCACTTGAGTTAGTGAACAAACTCAAGAACAAAAACTCTCCAGTGTTCACGGCACTGCCTTGGACTTCCCTGAATAAAATGAACATACCCCAGAGAAATCCAAAAAGGATTAATGAAAAAGTGAGCAAGAATCTCCTGCGCCCTAGATGGTCAGCCATTTCTTTCCAAAATATTGCCGTCATTAACTATCACCGCCCGCTGGTTCTTGAAAATAACGCAAATATATTTCCTCGAGGCTACGGTTGCTTGCTCTCAGTTCCACCAATCCTGCTTTTTGCTCAAAGGCAATCTCAGAAACTTGATTTCTGAGATCAACAGAACTTGAAATTGTTAGTTTATTCCCGTTGGTGGTAACGCTAGTGACAGATTTCATGTTGGATAACGCATCAATTAATTGTTTATTGCTTTTCTGAACTTCTAAATAAACTTCAAAGCCTCCGTCCTGTGAGGCAGTTAGTTCACTCACTGTACCTTCTAGCACCATTTTCCCTCTAGACATGATCCCAACTCTGTCACAAATTCGTTGGACTTCATGAAGTTGGTGCGACGATAAAAATACTGCTATCCCTTTCTGCTTAGCCATGTTCTCAATCAAATTCAAGAGCCATTGGATTCCTGCTGGATCCAAACCTAAAGTGGGATCGTCGAGAATCACCAACTTTGGCTCTTTAAGCAGAACATCCGCCAGCCCTAAACGCTGCCGCATGCCTCTTGAATATTGACCCGCAGGTCGGTGCCCTGCTTCACTTAGTTGCACCATTTGCAACACTTCTTCTACTTTTTGTTCGGCCTCTCTTTTATTGATACCATTCAATTCAGCCGTATACATTAAATTTCTTTTGCCTGTGAGATCAGGGTAAAAGCCTACAGCTTCGGGCAGATATCCCACTTGCCTTTTTACAGACGTAGGATCTCTCGTAGGGTCATGCCCAGCAACTGAAACCGTACCTGAGGTTGGCTCAGTCATACCCAAAAGCATTAAAATTGTGGTGCTCTTGCCTGATCCGTTAGGTCCTAAAAACCCGTAAACTTCGCCAGGGTTCATCTGAAGGCTAAGGCCATCCACTGCCTTGATCGGTCCGTAATGCTTCGTAAGTGAAGAAGTCTCGACCAAAGATTCCATTATCGCCTACCTAGTCTCCAGAACAATCCACCGAGGCCTCCCAGAACAGCAATTACTATTACAATTCCTAACCAACCCCAAATCGTTGATTGAGATACGGTAATGCGCAAGGTGGCTTCCCTCAAATCATCGGGGCTTCTCGCAATTATGTTGATGAGGTAATCACCAGGGATTGCATCTTTGTCAGGGGTTATTAGAGCGGCGACTGGTAGAAAATCTGCTACACCGACCGACGGGAAGGATTCCTTATCAAAGGACACAACCCAACCATCAGGGGCTGCTGCTATCATTGTCACATTGGTTAATTCGTCAGTACCAATGTTACCAATGACCAAATCTACTTGTGATTTCTCACCAGCTGTAGCATCAAAGCTAAGAACAGTAGCAACTGTATCCAAAGATAATTGGCCTTGCCCGGTGATTTGAACTTGCAATCCGATTTCAGTGTTGTACGTGTCGTTAGAAACTGTAACTGGAATCGAGTAAGTATCAGCATCAGCGAATCGGGCTGGCGTTACCCTGACTTTAACTCTCTGAGTTGCATTATTTATAGGTGACACGTTGGAAATTAATCGTTCATCTCCATATGCAGGCAAAAACTGAACGGCCCAGTTCAATGGAGCCGCAGCACTAAGATCAAACGATGCATCTGCGCCAGTTTTGTTCTTAATGGCGATTTCAAATTCGAAGCGGCTGGCCGTTGGTCCCTGTAAATATGGAAAGGTAGTAGCAACTTCCACATTGCCAGTTTCCACTGGGGTCCGTTCAGGAAGACTCACAGTGAAGTTAGCTTCGTCAAATTTTACTGAGCCATCTTCCGAGAGTACTTCCAGTGAAAATTGATATTTACCTGCCTTAGAGTCAGCTGGCGGCGTAATCCTAAGTCTAGGCTCTTGTTTATTTCCATCGTCCGGAGATCCAAAAGGCTCTAAAGCGAGGACATCCAGCCGGTATGAAAAGTACCTTTGCCAGACTTGAACATCCCAGCCCTCTGGTATTCCTTTGAACTCAAAACGAGCTACACGTCGTTCAGATGAATGATTTGTAACGATTAAATCAATGTCACTATCATCCGAAGTTGGCTGAATGCTTCTAAACGCCGCGATCAAAGACACATCTTCAGAGCTCACGGCAGTTTCTTGAGCCATAACTGTACTCACCGCGGATGTTGCCACCAACATCAACAGTGCCAAAATTCCAAAAATCCTGATATTTATCTGCACCTTTTGCTCCATTATTAACGAATATCGAGGAGAATTACCGATTAACACGGCAGAATATCTAGTCTACCAAATACTCTTGAATGCGTCTTATATTAAGCATGCATTCTTATTCGTGAAATCACCCCACCCTCTTCGCATTGCTTTCTATCTCTTTGATTTGAAACCTGAATTTCTCATTTGCGCTTCTTAGAGCTGATTCAGCATCAATCCCTAGAACATCAGCTTTGTCAGCTAATAAGAATAAGGCTTTTCCAATTTCCTGTTCTCTCATAATTAGATTCGTGTTCTTTTCTGCTTCATTAAATAAAATTATGATCTGCTCAATAGAGCTATCTTTTGAATTCTCTAAAAGATTGGTCCTTCTTACACGGGAGTTCATTGATTGCGCAGCGGCAAGTGCTGGCATTGATTTTGGAATCCCATCCAGGATGGATTGTCCATTATTTTGTTTTTGTGCTCTTTCTTTGGCTTTTATCTGCTCCCATTGAAATAACACTTTGTCTGTAGTCATAGACTCGGTATCGCCAAAAACATGAGGATGACGGGTGATTAACTTAGAAACTATATTTTGCAGCACGTCGTAAATTCCAAATGATTCTTCATCTTCCGCAATTTGGGCATGGAAAATGACCTGAAAAAGAACATCACCGAATTCTTCTACCATCAGTGTCTTGTCGTTGTTGTCGAGTGCCTCTAAGGCTTCATGGGTTTCCTCAAGTAAATTGCTTCTGATACTTTGATGAGTTTGATCTAAATCCCATGGGCATCCATTTTGTGGATCGCGCAATTTCCTCATTACTTGAAGCAGCTTTACAAACTCTTTTGACTCTTTCTCTAATTGAGGGATCACGATTTACTCCTATCTTCAATTACCTTTCTTCAATTACCTTGCGTAGTTATCATACTGAGAGGAGATCAATTTTGAGTACTTACGAGAGGAAATTTTGGTGGAGTATCAGGATTTTAATGTCATTTACGATTTGCATCCTGATTGTCACCACTTCCGTGCGGCTGGTTGCAGGCAGTAATTTAATTTATGAAACGCTTTTCAAGAGACATGGCGTCGCTAACATTACTGGCATCAGTCCAATAGAGCTTTCAGATATAGCAGAACAAGTGCAGCAATACGTAGGAGGTAAGAAGAAAGAACTAAATTTAGAAGCTTACGTATATGGTGAGAAAACTGAACTGTTCACGATATCTGAGAAATCTCATATGCAAGATGTGCAGCAGCTTTTTATGCATACTTATCAAATCCAAATGTATTCCTTTTGGGCTTTGCTGTTGGTGCTTGCAATTGCCTCCATAAAACTTCAAAAACGAATGTTCCGCGAGGTGAAATTATGGTTTCAATTCGGGAGTCTACTTTGTTCAGTAGTGATAATAGGCTTGGGGCTGGCAAGCTTGGTCATATTTTCCCAACTTTTCGAATTGTTTCACATGGTTGGGTTTCCTCAAGGTAATTATAAATTTAATAGCAATACGAGCTTCCTAGTTCAATTATTTCCGTTGGGTTTTTGGCGTGATATCACGCTCATTATCGGGGTTATTTCAGTACTGAAGTCCGCGTCAGTACTGTTAATGATCTATTTCCTGCGAAAGTACTTTACCGAGAAAAGTTACACGCGCTTAGTATGATTTCTTATCTGTGCTGAACCGGTAACCAACATTCCAAACTGTATCTATAAACGTATGGTTGGCATCTTCTATTTTGCTGCGCAGCCTTCTTACATGGACATCAACTGTACGAGTTCCGCCAAAATACGCATACCCCCATACTTGTTCCAAGAGTGCTTCTCTGCCATAAACTCGCCCAGGATTAGATGCTAGCAGCTTTAGCAACTCATACTCTTTGAATGTTAATAAGACTGGTTTACCTGAAAGGAAAACGTCATATCTGTTGGTATCGATAATTAAGTCATCTGCGTAAATTACTCCCGGAGCAGGGCTTGGTTCAGCTAAGTCTAATAACCTTAATACCCTCGCTGTTATCTCCCCTGTAGCACAGGGAAGAACAATGAAATCCCCATAGTGAATTCCGGAATTCACTAAGCGTAATTGTTCTCTTGCTACCGCTATCAGTACTGGGATTCTCTGTTGAGTAATTGTTTCTGGGATACCCCGGTGAAGGGTGTCGGGTGCAGTAAAGTCGAATATAAGTGCGTTAGGTGCTTCGGAAGTTAATGCCTTTGACCCGAAGGCCCAAGTTATACCTTCTAATTCCAAGGCATTAATTAAAGCATAGCTAGGTTGGTTCAGTGAGCTCAGCACGTGAACTTGGAGATTGTATTCACGCTGGCTGAATGGTTGAATTCTCGTGTTTACCACCAGACCTTCCCCTCTACTGTCTCTTGAAGCTCGCCGTAATCACGTTCCCAAAGTCCCGTGCTTAGGTATTTCCATCCACCATCTGCAAACAAACAAACTATATTCGCTTTTTCAAGCTTTTGTGCTGCCTTTAGCGCGGCTGCAAGAACAGCTCCTGAAGAGACTCCAGCAAACACCCCTTCATTCCTAAGTAGTTTATCAGTCATTCTAAAGCTATCCTCCCCGGTGATCATCATTCTGGCATCAAGAAGATCGAGATCAAGTATTGGGGGCACAAAACCTTCTTCTAAACTTCTTAAACCTTGTATTCGATCATCCGGTTCAGGTACAGCGGCGACTATCTTTATTGCTTTATTGTGTTCTTTTAACCGTCGCCCTGTGCCCATTAATGTGCCTCCGGTACCTAAGCCAGCTACAAAATGAGTAATCTCGGGAAGCTCTTCAATTATTTCTGGACCTGTGGTTTCGTAATGTGCCCCTGGATTAGCAGCGTTGCCGTATTGATAAAGCATCACATACTGATCGTCGGTTTCAGTAATTTTTTTTGCCACTTCGATTGCTTGATTTGTGCCTCCCACTCCTGGGGAATACACAATTTCAGCGCCATAAGCTCTTAACAATTGTGATCGCTCTATTCCCACGTTTTCGGGCATTACAGCCGTAAAGCGATACCCTAATCTTCTAGTCACCATTGCCAATGAAATTCCAGTGTTGCCGCTTGTTGGCTCAATTATTGTCTTCTCTTTAGACAATATACCGTCTCTCTCGGCTGCTCTTACCATAGATCGCGCAATGCGATCCTTAACGCTTCCAGTAGGGTTCTGCCCTTCTAGCTTTGCAAAAATGCGAATACCTGCCCTTGGGCTAAAACTAGAAAGCTCTACCATAGGTGTGTTTCCTATGGCGTCAACGATATTGTCGTTACGCATATCTCCATTTCCAAACGAGGCCTTTTAATTGTTACAAAGCTTAGTTTTGTAACAATTAAAAGGTGGCTACATCGATTTCTTTAACCAGCAGCGACTCCGTCATCGCTAGAGCCTACTGGGGTCAAACCACAAAAGACTTCATAATCAATTAATTCAGTGACAGTCGGATTGACACCACACAGCGGGCATGATGGGTCTTGGCGAGTCTTGACCATTCTAAACTCCATGCTTAGCGCGTCCACTAGCAACAACCTCCCAATCAAAGGTTCTCCAACTCCCAAGAGAACTTTGACGACTTCCGTGGCTTGAAGACTACCGATAGTTCCTGTCAATGCTCCTAAAACACCTGCTTCAGCACAACTAGGAACCATCCCTGGTGGAGGTGGTTCAGGGAAAATACATCGATAGCAGCCTGTCCCTGGTTTGTACGTGGTTAATTGCCCGTCAAATATTAAAATGCTTCCATCGACTAAAGGTTTGCCACTTAAGTATGCAGCGTCATTAACCAAGTATCTCGTCGCAAAGTTATCTGCGCCGTTAACAATAACATCATAATCACGCATCAATTCCATTGCATTATCGGAATTAACTGCAAACTCGTGCGCTACTACTTGGACATTAGGGTTGTAGCGAGAAAGGGTCTGCTTTGCAGACTCCAATTTGCTTAAACCAATTGTTTCGCTATTGTGCAGTACTTGCCTTTGCAAATTACTGAGATCGACAATATCAAAGTCGACAATTCCAATAGTTCCCACCCCAGCAAGTGCTAAGTAAAGAGCGACGGGGCCACCAAGTCCACCTGCTCCAATAACTAGTACCCTAGAGTCAATTAATTTTCTTTGACCCTGACTCCCTATTTGGGGCATTATTATGTGGCGGCTGTACCGCTTCACCTGCTCTGGCGTGAGCATTGGCGTAGTACTCATAGCTCTAATCCTCCGTTGTTTGGCGAC
>CAYMJY010000003.1:0-64215 GCA_964391355.1 uncultured Dehalococcoidia bacterium
GCCCACGATACTCGCAGGGCAACTTGCTGGGAAAATAGGTCATCGCCAGAGCATAATATGCAAATTCTGAGCCCAGAATCTCTGGGCTCAGCTTATTTACAACCAACTAATTCCCTGATGTGTTTTCAGCTGTTCTATCCAATTTTGCCCACATAATTAAAAATCGAGATTGAGTCGCTTTACACCCGGCACACCCAATCGTAGAATTCAGCCATATTTAGCTCTGAGGTAATTCAGTTGATCGAAGACGCTAACACCGATGGACAAGCTGAGCCGACCATGGCCCAGTTGTTAGAAGAATCACAGCCGATGAAAGGCCTTCGGCGAGGCGATGTCGTGGAAGGTGTTGTTGCACGTGCTGATTCAGATGGCATTTTAGTTTCTGTTGGTAACAAATCGGAAGGAGTAATTCCGCAACGCGAGATGAGAAGTATGACTCATGCGATGCTAGAAGAGTACTCATCCGGGACCAGCATAATTGTTTACGTTATGGATCCTTCCGGTTCTGAGGGTCAGGCGCTACTTTCTTTTGACCGAGCAAGATCTTTTAGAGCATGGATTGAACTAGAAAATTGCATTCAGAGCGGCAATACAATTAAGGGCCAATTTGCCGGATTCAATCGTGGTGGGGCTATCGTAGATGTCCAGTCGGTACAGGCGTTTGTGCCCATGTCTCAAATGAATATTCCTCAAGGTTCTGATCCTGAGCAATTTTTGAAGGAACGCGAAGGCCAAGAATCCGACTTCAAGGTAATTGAAGTCAATAGGCGTCGCAATCGTGCAGTACTTTCCCAGAAGGCAACCAATCAACAGCAACGGGATGATTCAAAAATTAAATTGATGGATGAAATTCAAGAAGGTGATGTAAGGGATGGTGTAGTTACAGGTATTACCAGCTTTGGAGCATTTATTGATATAGGCGGTGCTGATGGGCTAGTGCATATTTCTGAATTGTCTTGGAAGCCTGTGGATGCTGTGACTGATGTCTTATCTGAAGGACAGAATATCGAAGTTTTCGTATTGAAAGTGGATAAAGATAATAAGCGAATTGCGTTAAGTATTCGCAAATTGATTCCTACGCCTTGGGAAACTGCAGTAGATAAGTTCTCGCTAGGGCAATTGGTTTCAGGTAAGGTTACGAAACTAACTGATTTTGGTGCGTTTGCGCTTGTTGAAGATACAATTGAGGGCCTGATACATGTTTCGGAGTTGACGGATCGTCATATTCAGCATCCGAAAGAGGTGGTTGCTGTTGGAGACTCGCTTACACTACGTATTGTTAGCATGGACTATGGCAAGCAAAGAATGGGGTTGAGCGTAAAACAGGTTGAGGAGTTTCAGGTTGTTTAGTGTGTTGAAGTTTATTTCTATCCAGGAACTTGGAGTGGCAAGTAATGGCAAGTAGATTCGAAAAGTTTTCAGAGAGGGCAAGGCGTGTTCTTTCTTTGGCTCAGGAAGAAGCTCAACGCTTTAACCATAACTACATTGGTACCGAGCATATACTTTTAGGGCTAGCAAGAGAAGCAGACGGAGTTGCTGCGCGTGTTTTAACTAGCTTGGGAGTAGAACTATCTAAGGCTAGATCTGCTGTCGAATTTATAATAGGGAGAGGCGAACGACCTTCCCCAGGTGATATAGGACTCACTCCTCGCGCTAAAAAAATTATTGAGTTAGCAGTTGATGAAGCACGTCGCCTTAGCCATCACTACATTGGGACAGAGCATTTGCTTATTGGAATAATGCGTGAAGGTGAAGGAGTAGCAGCCGGAGTTCTTGAAAGCCTAGGTGTATCTCTGGATAAAGTTAGGACAGAAACAACTAGGATACTTAATCAAAGTGTATCTCAAGGTCAATCGCAAGGAAGCAAATCTGGAACTCGAACACCTACGTTAGATCAATTAGGTATTGATCTAACTCAAGCTGCACGCGCTGGGAAACTGGATCCGGTTATTGGAAGAAACAAAGAAGTTGCTAGAGTAATTCAAATTTTAAGCCGTAGGACTAAGAATAACCCCGTACTTATTGGACCTCCAGGTGTCGGCAAAACAGCGATAGTGGAGGCCTTAGCTGAGCGTGTAGTTAGCGGTGACGTACCAGACTCACTTGCAAACAAACGAGTTGTTACTCTTGACATGGGCACTTTGGTAGCAGGTACAAAATACAGAGGAGAATTTGAGGAAAGGTTAAAGAAAGTTGTCGAAGAGAT
Organism: uncultured Dehalococcoidia bacterium; assembly: GCA_964391355.1. Lineage (GTDB taxonomy): Bacteria > Chloroflexota > Dehalococcoidia > Lucifugimonadales > Australimonadaceae. The sequence goes on from CAYMJY010000003.1 coordinate 2,207, forward strand.
TAAAGCTGCTGGCAATTGTGTTCTGTTTATAGACGAGATGCACACAATGGTTGGTGCTGGTGCAGCTGAGGGAGCAGTAGATGCTGCTAACATTCTTAAACCTTCTTTGGCTCGAGGGGAGCTCCAAACAATTGGCGCAACCACTCATGATGACTATCGTAAATATGTAGAGAGAGACCCTGCACTTGAGCGTCGATTTCAACCAGTTCACGTTGAGGAACCCTCAACAGAAGAAACGATTGACATATTGCGAGGAATCAAGCACAAATTTGAAGAACATCACTCAGTAGAAATTCAAGACGATGCGTTGCAATCGGCAGCTAATTTAGCTTCAAGATATATAGCGGACAGGTACCTACCTGATAAGGCTATTGATTTAATGGATGAAGCTGGTTCTCGCGTTCGAATTAGGAGTAGTGGCACTCCGATTCCAGTGAAAGAAGCAAGAAAAGTCTTGGAAACTGTGCGTCGTGATAAAGACGAAGCAATAGCTCAGCAGCAATACGAATATGCTGCCGAGCTTCGAGACAGAGAACTCAAGCTTGCTGATAAGCTTCAGCGCCTGCAGGCTGAATGGCAGGAGACTTCAGAAAAAAATGAGGCTGTTGTAACTGCGGAAGAAATAGCTGAAGTGGTAAGTATGTGGACTGGCCTACCCGTAACTAGGTTGGCTTTGGAAGAGACCGAACGATTGATCCATATGGAAGATGAGTTACACAAGAGGATCATAGGGCAGGAAGAGCCCATAGTTGCAATTTCAAAATCAGTAAGGCGAGCTCGTGCCGGGCTTAAGGACATTCGCCGTCCTATCGGCAGCTTCTTATTCCTTGGCCCGACAGGAGTTGGAAAGACAGAGTTGGTGAGAGCACTTTCCGAATTCATGTTTGGTTCGGAGGATGCCATGATTCGTCTTGATATGTCAGAGTTCATGGAACGTCACACAGTCGCAAGATTAGTGGGGGCACCGCCTGGTTATGTCGGGTATGAAGAAGGAGGACAGCTTACAGACGCTATTAGAAGGCGTAGCTACGCATGTATCCTTTTCGACGAAATTGAGAAAGCCCATCCTGATGTTTTCAATATTTTGCTCCAAATATTTGATGATGGACACCTTACAGACGCTAAGGGCCGAAAAGTTGATTTTAGGAACACGATCGTAATAATGACTAGCAATATCGGCTCTGACTTGATTAGAGCTGAAAGCGGCCTAGGGTTCGCTATTAAAAGCGAAGAAGGAAAAACTGAGGTACAAGAATACGAACGGATGAAAGACAAGGTTATGGATGAAGTTAAGCGCTTTTTCCGACCCGAATTTTTAAACCGTGTGGACGGACAAATTGTGTTCCATCCTTTGACGAAAGAACACATTGTCCAAATTGTTGACCTCATGCTTAATGATGTTCGCAAACCAATGCTTGAAAAAGGACTTAGCCTAGAGATCACAACTCCTGCGAAGGAGTGGCTTGCTGAAAAAGGTTACGATCCCAAGTTCGGTGCGAGGCCTCTGAGAAGAGTTATTCAGACTGAGATCGAAGATCCACTTTCTGAAGATGTTTTGGCTGGGAAATACCAACCCGGTAACACTGTCCTTGTTGACTTAAAGGACGACCATTTAGAGATTAATAGCCAAGAGGCTGCATCTGTAACGTAGGCGAGTATAAATGGTATGGGATATCACATCGAGCATTTGACAGCTTGATGGATTGGCTGTATTCGATATGAATTCTAGTAGGAATTACAAAAGGCTTCCTGAGTGGCTCAAGGTTCCAATGCCTGTTGGCCCAAACTACATTGAGACTAGGAATTTGCTTCAAGGCTTGGGGCTCAATACCGTTTGCGAAGAGGCTAGGTGCCCCAATATTGGTGATTGCTGGGAGCGCAAAACTGCTACTTTCATGATCTTAGGCGACATCTGTACACGCGCATGCAGGTATTGTGCAGTTACTTCAGGAAAACCCGGCGCTCTTGACCCAAAAGAGCCTGAAAAAATTGCTCAGGCTGTTGCCGTTCTTGATTTGGATTATGTAGTTATCACTTCTGTAGATCGTGATGATTTACCGGATGGTGGGGCTAGTGTATTCGCAAATTGCATAGAATCTATTAGGCAATTAGCACCTAATTGCAAAATTGAAATCCTAACTCCTGATTTTGGTGGAAACTTTGAATCGCTTAAGGTTGTTCTAGATGCCGGTCCAACTGTACTAAACCACAATATAGAGACAGTAAGATCTATATTCGCCAGCGTACGGCCAAGAGGGGATTATGATTTATCCTTGGAGTTTTTGAGACGTTCGAAAGAAATTGATCCAGGAATTGCAACTAAATCAGGTATTATGGTTGGACTAGGTGAGAGTAGAGCTGAGCTTGGCCAGACAATGCTTGACCTTAGTGAACAAGGAGTTGATTTCTTGACTGTGGGCCAGTACCTTCGCCCTTCTGTTAAACATATTGAGATGTCACGTTTCTACCATCCTAATGAGTTCAAAGATATCGAAGAAGAAGGCAGAAAGCTCGGGTTCTTGAATGTGGCATCGGGACCACTCATCAGATCTTCATACCATGCTGACGAACTGCATACGCCTTCAACTGCAAGATAGGTGAGCGATGACAATAAAAATAGCCGTACTCGATGACTATCAGAGCGTGGCGTCGAACCTCAAAGAGTGGAACAAACTGAGCGAAGCAGAAGTTACTTTTTTCAACCATGGATTTGTTGATGAAAGTGCCATGGTATCTGCGCTTTTTCCATATGATGTGCTCGTTACAATTAGAGAGAGATCATCATTACCCGCCTCTTTAATAGAGCAACTCTCAAATTTAAAGCTAATTGCAGGTACTGGGCGAAGGCAAAACCATGTTGATCTGCAATCTGCTAAAGCAAATGGAATTACTGTTACCGGTACGCACTTTGGGCAAGAGGAGCCTATAAAGAATTCGGACTCAGGAGTTGCCACTGCCGAGTTGACATGGGGGTTGATTTTAGACTTATCTCGTAAGATCACTTGGGAAAATAATGCACTGCGCAATGGGATATGGCAATCTTCCGTATCTGAAGGACTTGCCGGTAAAACCCTTGGTATTATGGGCCTTGGCAGGATTGGTTCGATAGTTGCTAGCTTTGGCAATATGTTCGGAATGAAGGTGATAGCCTGGGGACCAACCTTAACAAAACAAAGAGCTGATAAAAACAGAGTAGAACTAGTGCTTTGGGAAGAACTTTTTCAGGATTCTGATTTTTTAACTATTCATGTATTGCTTACAAAATTATCAAGACATTGGGTCGGGTCGAGTGAATTATCTTTGATGAAACCGACTGCCTATATCATTAATACTGCTAGATCAGGGATTATAGATAGTTCCGCGCTAATAGACTCACTGTCAACCCAAAGAATCTCAGGTGGAGCGTTCGATGTTTTTGATGAAGAACCAATCACCATATCGCATCCATTGTTGAAATTGAACAATGTGATTACGACTCCTCATTTAGGATATGCGACTCGTGAAACGTTAACTGATTTTTTAGTTCAAGCAATTGATTGCGTCAAGAAGTGGATTGAAGGTAAGCCAATCAACGTAGTGAATTAAAATTTATGTTAATACTCTGAGCTAATACATAGTCAGTAAGTGAGTCTAAGGATTGGTGTGAACTATCAACTGGTAATGAAGCAATCGATTTTTTTGCTGCATTAATGTGCGAGCCACAAGCATAAATCGAATCATTTAAGGCTTTGGAAGATCTAATGTGATCAACGATCTTTAACAAAAGTGATTTTTCTTTATTACCGTTCTTTGCGGCTAAAATGTCAGGATTTTTGGAATTATTTGCAATATACAGCAATGTGGGCAAAGTAATAGTACCTTGCGTTAGGTCGTTACCGACTGGTTTTCCAAGCTCGGATTCAGAACCTGTAAAATCAAGCACATCATCCATTATCTGAAAGGCCATCCCCAGATGATATCCATAAGATTTAAGTGCAGCGACTTGGGGTACCGAAGCCCCGCTTAAAATTGCACCTGACTCTGCAGCAGTGCTGAATAATGTTGCAGTCTTATCATATATTCTTGCCTCGTACTCTTCTATTGTCTGAGCCCAATTAAAGGCGCTGAAATGTTCTTGGAGCTCCCCACGAGCCAAATCCATGATGGTTTCAGAAAACCGCCGAATCACCCCAATGTCACCAGTTTCGCATACGTGCATGGCTGAGGATGCGAAAAGGTAGTCACCTAATAAGACAGCTACTTTGCCGCCCCATTGGCTGCTGACTGTGCTTTTGCCTCGCCTTGTATCAGCATAATCAATTGTGTCGTCGTGGATTAGAGATGCGATATGGAGTAATTCAACAGCTGTAGCCATTGTCACTACTTTTTCAGCAGGCTCACATTGAATTTGCGCAGAAAGCAAAGTGAGTGCTGGTCTGATTTTTTTCCCACTACTTAGCACCGCATGCGCAACTAGTTTCTCGTCTGTATTTAGACCAGCCCTATCTGCTAGATTGGCTAAATTATTATTCACTTGTTTCAGCTGTTTCGAAACTGGCTGAAAGATAGTACTTAATACGACTTCGTGTTCACTTGGCATTAGAACCAAGTTTGGCGACCATCTCGCCAGCAATTTCGTCATCAAGTTTCTGAAACAAAGGTGCGGGTTGTGGCAATGGTGAAGAAGGTAAAGGAGGATTAATTTCCCATCCATTACTCTCTATGCTATTCGAAAAGCCTAGCATTTCGTGCAATTTTTGAGATGTAAATGGTAAAAATGGATATAGAACAACCTTAAGGCACGAAATGGAATAGAGAGCGGAAGCGAGCGTATCGGCTGCGTCTTCAATGTTTTCGCGAACCTGTTTCCAAGGCGCTCTATAGTCTAAGAATCTGTTAGTTTCGTGCGCGAGGTTCATCGCATGTCCAAGAGCCTCTTTGAATCTAGGCGAAGAGTTCAAGCTATCACTTACTTGTACTAGCGTAGAATTGGCTTTTTCAGCCAGAAGGCGATCTACAGTGCCTGAAGGAGTACATCCTTTGAAATTATTATGGACAAGGGTGAGGACGCGATGGACTAAATTCCCGAAAGTAGCTACTAATTCGTCATTATTACGTCTTACATATTCAGACCATGAAAAATTACTATCACTAGTTTCAGGCATAGTTGCTGCTAAATAGTAACGGAGAGGATCTGGATCAAAAGTATTCAGGTAATCATCCAACCATACAGCCCAATTACGGCTTGTGGATAATTTACTTCCCTCTACTCCCAAGTATTCGTTTGCAGGTACATTAGTAGGAAGATTTAGTCCTCCATAACCTAGTAGCATTGAAGGCCAAATCACGGTGTGAAACGGGATATTGTCTTTGCCCATGAAATAATAAGAGCGACTTTCAGGATTTTCCCAATAATCACGCCAAGCATCTTTATCACCTGTCAACTGCGCCCACTCCTTGCTGGCTGATAGGTAACCTATTACGGCTTCGAACCATACATATATCCGCCTATCCTCGTAATCTTCAACAGGTACTGAGATACCCCACTCAAGGTTCCTAGTGATTGCTCGATCTCTTAATCCTTCATTTAAGTAACCAATGGTGAAGTTCTTTACGTTGGAACGCCAAGTGGTCTTATCATTTATCCATGCATTTAATTCATCTTGAAAAGCGCTTAACCGAAGGAAGAGATGCTCGGCTTCTTTGATTTCAACGGGGTAATTTTTGTACTCACGCGTATAAAAAGGATTAATTAAATCAACAGGGTCAAGTGTCTGCCCACAATTATCACACTGATCTCCCCGAGCTTGATCAAAATTACAATGTGGGCATGTTCCGCTTACATACCTGTCGGGCAGATAACGGTCAAAGTCCACAGAATAAGCTACAAGCATCTTGTCTTTATAAATATAATTTTTTTGGAGCAGCGTAGTAAAAATGTCGTGAACAGTTTCTTTATGATTTTGTGTCATTGTTGAGGTAAATAAATCAAAGGAAATTCCGAATCGATCCCAAGACTCCAAAAAAGACGAATGGTAACGATCGACTATTTCACGCGGCTCAACTTTTTCTGATTCAGCTTTTAAAGTAATAGGAGTTCCATGTGCGTCAGATCCAGATACCATAAGGACGTTGGATCCAAATAATCTGTGGTATCGGGCGAAAATATCTGCAGGCAAGTATGATCCTGCGATATGGCCCAAGTGAAGAGGTCCATTGGCATAAGGCCAAGCTACTCCAACTAAAATATATGCACTCATTAAAGACCTATAATAAAACTTTCTAACCATTCTATCAGGGTGTTTGCTTCAGGCGTAGATTAAATGAATTGAAACCAGATCCCTTAGTTTTCTTTTTGCCAGTGCTTATAAATTTCACGTTTTGGCATATTCAGTTGCTTGGCAAGGATAACTGACGCTTCGTTTCTGGAAAGACCTACGGCTTTGAGTTCTGATAAGTGTGCTACCAATTCATCAGCGCTCGGTTCCTTTTTGTTTAAGTCTTGTGGAGTGGGTTCAAAAATCAGAACAAATTCGCCAATAGGCTTTTTGAAATGTTCAAGAGCATCGTAGGGGCGCCCTTGCCATATTTCTTCATGGAATTTAGTCAATTCTCGACAAATTGTAAGACTTGCTTCGGGGGAAGCTTCGGAAATAATTTGGAGTGTGGATATTAACCTATGAGGAGATTCAAAAAACACAACCGCTTCCTTTTTCTCCTTCACTGAATCGAAAAAGCCGACACGAGCTTTTGCGTTACGCGGTAAAAACCCAACGAAAATAAAAGCCGGAGATTTGATGGCTGCTACAGAAATAGAAGCAGTGACAGAAGAAGGACCTGGGATGGGTGAAACATTAAAACCTGAATCCTTTACGGCCTGAACTAAGACTCTCCCCGGGTCACTAATGAGAGGAGTCCCGGCATCACTGACTAAGGCCACATTTTTTTCCGATAAGGTTTTTATAATTTTGGGTGTTCGTTTAAGTGAATTATTTTCATTAAAACTAATAATCGGGGTACTGAAATTAAAATGGCTTAAAATTTTCTTTGTAACTCTAGTGTCCTCAGCTGCAATCAACCCTACGCTTTTCAAGGTGTTAAGAGCTCGAAAGGACAAATCCTCCAAATTGCCAATGGGAGTTGCGACTATATATAGGGTGCCTGACATAATGTAATCTTTATGTACGGAGATCTGACATGAAAGCTTTATTTAACGAAGAGGAACTTATGTTAAAAGCTGTAGTCCGTGAGTTTGCGGATCGAGAGCTAATACCAAAAGCCCCAGAATATGACAAAACAGAATCATTTCCTTGGGATAACATCCATGCCCTTTCCAGCATGGGCTTAATGGGCCTAACTATACCTGAGGAGTATGGTGGCGCGAATTCTACATACGCACAGCTTATGATTGCGGTAGAGGAATTAGCTCGTGGTTGTGCTGCTACCAGTGTCATTCACTTGACTCATCTATCTTTAGGTTCTGAGAGCATTATTAGATTCGGCTCGAAGACCCAACAGGGATATTTTTTACCAAAGCTTGCATCTGGAGAATTTCTAGCAGCATTTGCATTGACAGAACCCAGTTCCGGTTCAGATGCTTCGGATATTCAGACTATAGCCTTAAGAACAAAAGAAGGATATACCATCAACGGATCTAAAACTTTTATCACGAATGGTCCTGAGGCTGATGTGCTGATTGTTTTTGCGGCTACTGACCCAAATGATGGCGCTCACGGAATTTCCGCTTTTCTCGTACAAAAAGATACTCCGGGTTTTAATGTAACAGAGCAAAAAGGGAAAATGGGTATGCGTGCGTCCAGTACAGCTGAACTCTCCTTTGTTGATTGCCACCTGAATGAGAATGAGCGGCTGGGATTGGAAGGTGAAGGTTTCCATATTGCAATGTCAATAATTGATTCAAGCAGAATGACTGTTGCAGCTCAAGCAATTGGTATAGGGCAAGCAGCACTTGAAGAAGCTTTGAAGTATTCAAACCATAGGGTTACGTTCGGCAAGAAACTAATCCACCATCAAGCAATTCAGTTCATGTTGGCTGATATGGCTACAAGACTCGAGGCCGCACGGCTATTAACCAGAAGAGCTGCACAATTAAAAGACTCCGGGCGTGAATATACAAAGGAAACCGCTATGGCCAAGCTTGCTGCTGCTGAGGCTGCTCACTATGTTTGTGATAAGGCATTACAAATCCATGGTGGTTATGGATATTTTAACAGTTCGGTAGTTGAACGTTTGTATCGTGACCAACGGGTAACTGAAATTTATGAGGGCACAAGTGAAATCCAGCGACTTGTGATTGCTCGGAACTTAATAAAAGAACAGTGATTTGATTAGTAAATGGTAATTTAGAAGCAATTGATCTATTAGTTATCGGTGTTTTATGTTGAATCAGGCACATACTTGTATAGTTGGATCACTTAACCATATCGGCATTGCCGTAACTGATTTAGAACAGGCTTTGCTTCTTTATCAGACTCTTTTTGATTCCCCTAGTGCAGAGATTATTGAACCAGACTTTATGCCAATCAGGGCTGCAGTGATTAAACAGGGTGATACACACATCGAGTTGCTTGAGCCTTTAGATTCGAAAAGCGAGATTGGGAAATTCATTTCTAAGCGTGGAGAGGGGTTACATCACGTGGCATTTGACGTAAGTAATTTAGACGCCAAGATAAAGCAGTTAAAGTCTTTAGGCATTAGTATGATTGACGAAAAAGCACGAATGGGGATCACTGGTCAAATTGCTTTTATTCACCCTTCTTCTACACGAGGTACCTTAATCGAGTTGGTAGAAACATTGCATGTGGATAAGGAATGATACCTACTCGAAACTACAGAGTATTGATCGCAAAAGCTGGCTTAGATGGTCATGACCGCGGGGCTCTTTTCTTACAAAAGACGTTGACAGACCACGGATTCAATGTGGAATACACAGGCATACGCCAAACCCCTGCTTCCATAGCGCAACGCGCAAAAGACTTCCAAGCTGACTTAATAGGAATCAGTATATTGTCCGGTGCTCATATGGAATTGATTCCTAAGTTGATCGAGCGACTAGAGGTGGTAGGTTTAGCAGAAGTACCTCTCATCATCGGAGGAATAATTCCCGAGATAGATAAAATCGAGTTGTTGGAGATGGGGGTAGTAGCGATATTCGGACCAGGATCAAAAACAGACGATATCGTGACCAAATTACTTGAGATTCAACAGTTGAATTCAAAGAAAAGATGAAGTTGTGTTTAACCCTGAAACTACAATAAAAGTTGTGACTGGAATTCCAATCCTAATGCGGGATGGAACAATATTACGAGCTGATCTATATAGGCCAGATGCTCCTGGTAAGTATCCTGTTGTTCTGGAGCGAACCCCATACGATCGGTCTGAACGCCGAGGAAACCATATAGTACTTCCAGTCCAAGTTGCACAAAGAGGGTACGCAGTGGTCATCCAAGACGTTCGTGGGCGTTATGATTCAGAAGGTGAATTCAATCCCTTCCACCAAGAAATAGAGGACGGATACGACACTTTGGATTGGTGTTCAAAACAAGAATGGTCCAATGGAAAGACTGGGATGTTTGGGGGTTCATATGTAGGTGCAACACAATGGTTGGCAGCTATCAGTAAGCATCCATCGCTGACTTGTATTGTTCCTTCGGTTACTTCTGACGATTATTATGAAGGGTGGACTTACCAGGGAGGTGCTTTATCTCTAGGCTTTGTAAGCTCTTGGTCGATGTTCGCTCTGACTTTGCAAAACTTAAAAAATCTAATTAAAAACAACAAAGCCACAGAATTAGATGGTGTGTCGTTAATTGAAGCTATTGATTCAATGCCGCTGTCTTTAAAAAAGGCACCAGCTGCGTTCCTTCAATATTTGAATTCAGATATAGCTCCTTATTATTATCAGTGGACAGCTCATCCTGAAAATGATTCGTATTGGCGATCAATCAGTATTGCGGAACATCATGGAGAAATAAGCACTCCTGCTTTAAATATTGGTGGCTGGTTTGATATTTTCCTTAGTGGTACCTTGCGCAACTTCACTGGGATGCAATCGAGGCTTGATTCGAATGATGCTCACAAAACACAAAAACTAATTATTGGACCGTGGTCACATACCACTATTGCAGCTGCGGCATCGGGGTCTCAATACTTTGGTCAAAATGCTTCGCATCATGGGGTTGATCTTTTCCATGAGCACTTGGACTGGTACGATCGCTGGTTAAAAGATGAAATCAACGACGAAATTTCAGACTACCCAGTAAGAATTTTTGTGATGGGTGAAAATGTTTGGAGGTCTGAGGATAATTGGCCTTTGGAGCGAACGGAATATGTTGAATTATATTTGCACTCCAATGGTGACGCTAATACTGCTGGAGGAGATGGTGAACTTAGTACAGTCCCGCCACTCGATGAGCCAAATGATTTTTACACTTTTGATCCTGATAATCCTGTTCCGACCTCTGGTGGTGGACTTTGTTGCTATCCATCGTTATTACCGGGAGGACCATTTGATCAGACTTTTATAGAAAATAGGGCCGATGTTCTCTGTTACACAACGCTTCCAATGGTTGAGGATGTGGAGGTCACGGGGCACATAGAGTTGATTTTGTATGCTTCTAGTACCGCTTTAGACACGGATTTCACGGCAAAATTAGTCGATGTTTGTGAACAAAACGATTGTGCAATTGGCTTAACTGATGGGATTATCAGAGCAAAGTACAGAGATAATACTAGTATAGCCTCATGTCTTAACCCTGGAGAAACATACAAATTTAAGATTGATCTAGGAGCTACAAGCAATTTATTTAAAAAAGGACACCGGATTAGGCTGGAAGTTTCGAGTAGTAACTTCCCGAGATTTGAACCTAACGTAAATAATGGAACAACATCAGCTTTTTCTTGGGAAAAAGAAAAAGCTGAACAGAAAATTTTTCATAACAACGAGTTCCAATCCAGGCTAATAATACCCTTTATTCCTCGAGAAATTTCAAAAAACAAGCATACCCCATAGGACTTAAGGGGCTTTACTAGTATAATTGTCAATTCCAAAGACAAATGAAGGTAATTGATATGGCACCACTTCCCAAGAGAAAGCGTTCGAAAGCCAGTAGTAGATCACATAGAGCCAATGGGCCTCAGGCACAATCCAACATTGTGGAATGCCCCCATTGTCACAAACCTATGAGGACTCACAGAGTTTGTCCTTCTTGTGGGTTCTATAAAGGTAGGGATGTATTAGGCATCGAATCTGACTTGTCTTAGCTCCTATGAAAAAGACTGCCTTAGTTTTTCCAGGCCAAGGTTCGCAAACTGCAGGTATGGGCTATCAACTGTACGAGGCCTCTGCTGCTGCGAAAGAAGTTTTTAAAGCAGCAAATAGTGCACTTGGTTTCGACCTTACCGCTTTGATTTTCGAAGGATCAAACGAAGACCTAACAAGATCATATAATGCACAACCGGCCATACTTACCGTAAGTATGGCCTACTTAAAAGCACTAGAAGAGCATCATGGGGAAATCACCACCAGAGTAGCATTACTGGCAGGTCACAGTTTGGGTGAATACTCTGCCCTTGTTGCTGCACAATCTTTGACATTAGACCAGGCACTACGCATAGTAAGACGCCGTGGAGAATTGATGCAGATAGCCTCAAATACAAACCCTGGTGTGATGTTTGCACTTATTGGAGTTGACTTTGACGATGCAAAATTGATTTGCGAAAAAACAAGTTCCTATATTGCAAACGTCAATAGCCCTTCACAGATTGTTATTGGAGGTACCGAAGTTGCAGTTGGTAATGCGATTTCAATTGCGAAAGAATATGGACTAAGAAGAGCGATTCAGCTCGAAGTTTCTGGTGCATTCCATACCAATTTGATGCTTCCTGCACAAACCGAATTGAGTAAAGAACTCGATGCATTGAATATAAATCCTGCGAAAATACCGGTTGTATCAAATTCCGCTGCCATGATCATTGAACACCCGGATCAGATTAGGGATGAGTTGAAAATCCAGATATGCTCCGCCGTACTTTGGAGCCAATCAGTAAAATTAATGGTTAGCAGTGGCATAGAGAGGTTCATTGAGTTGGGGCCTGGGGCTGCTTTAACAGGATTATCTAAGCGCATAGCACCATCGATCGATGCTATTAACATTCAAGACCTAGACTCAGTAAAAGAGCTCGCGTAACCTAATTCAATGAATTCTTAGACTGGTGCTTGCAATTACAATTTGGTGGTAGATGAACGAAGAAATTCCTGGATCTGAAAACTCAAGCAGTAACTTAAATGGAGATTCATTGCAACTAGGCGTTAGATCCTTGAGAAAAGGTAGAGCCCTTGCATTGCAGATTCTTTACGAAGCTGACGTAACAACTCATGACTGGGGAATTTCCTTGGAGTACCACGCTAGTTTGCGTAATTACACAACACCAATTACTGAATTTGCTAAAAGAATGATCGCAGGTGTTTTGCAAGATATAGCAGCATTAGATGCAGAAATTGAGCGTTTTGCTCCTAATTACCCCATTCAACAACTTTCTGTTGTAGATAGAAATGTACTACGCTTGGCGTTGTATGAAATACGTAATGACGCACACACTCCGCTTAAGGTCATAATTAATGAGGCTGTAGAGATTGCAAAAACCTACGGAAGTGAGGCTTCCTATAAATTTGTGAATGGCGTTTTAGGTTCCCTTTTGGAAGATAAACACAACACACAAAAATACAAATAAGGAGAAGCATATGGCAAGTGTTCTTGATAGGGTTCGAGCAGTAGTAGTCGATAGATTAGGTGCAGATGAAAGCTCTGTTACCCCTGAAGCTTCCTTCATGGATGACTTGAACGCAGATTCATTGGATTTGGTTGAATTGATTATGGCATTCGAAGAAGAATTTTCTGAAGGAAGTGAATCCTTGAAAATTTCTGATGAAGACGCTGAGAATATTAAAACTATTCAAGATGCTGTGGACTTCATTAAGGGTAAAGGTTATTCCGATTAGTGTATTGAGTCTCTAGTGCGTTTTGCTACGGCGGAGGATCTTTTGGCTGAATTGATTGATATACAAAATCGCATTGATTCTTGCTTTAACTGTGCCTTATCTAAATCCAGAACTAATACTGTACCTGGTCAGGGTTCTTCAACCGCTAAGATAATGTTTGTAGGAGAAGGCCCAGGTTTTAACGAGGATCAGAGTGGCAAGCCTTTTGTCGGCGCAGCTGGACAGTTTCTTGATGATTTACTATCGTCAATCGAACTCTCACGTGAAGACGTGTTCATTACAAACCTGGTTAAATGCCGACCACCCAATAATCGCGATCCGTACCCCAAAGAGATCGATTCATGTTCTAATTTTCTTGATGCTCAAATTGAAGTCATAAAACCTCTCGTCATCGTTCCACTTGGTAGGCATGCATTGAGCCGTTGGTTCCCAGGAGAAACAATAGGTAAAGTTCGTGCAAAAGAAAGATTTTTCGACGGAACGTATGTTATGCCTCTATACCACCCAGCTGCTGGCTTACATAATGGGGGATTAAGGTCCACCATATATGCTGATTTTCAAAAGTTGAAAACATTCATTGAATCTCTTGGCTGTGATGGCCAAATTAATGAAACTAAATCGGCAGTTACAACTTCTAGTAGCCATACAACTACTGATGATGGCGAACAACTGAATTTATTCTAAAAACTCCAGATCCCCTTGTTTGACAGCTATATTTGATCACGAAACGTACCGATTCGCGTAACATGCCTTTATGCAAACTTCAATTAAAATTCTACCGCTAGGGGGCTTAGGAGAAGTCGGCAAGAACATGATGGTAATTGAATCATCTGATGACATAGTCATTGTCGACTGCGGTGTAATGTTCCCTAAACCTGAGATGCTAGGTGTTGATCTCGTCATACCAGACATTAGCTATTTGCTAGAGCGTAAACATAAAGTTAAAGCTTTTCTCATAACTCATGGCCATGAAGATCATTTGGGTGCATTACCTCTTATTTTACCTAAGCTTAATGTTCCAATTTTCGCCCCGCCAATCGCATATGATTTGGCCAAAGTGAAACTCGATGAATTTGCGCTTTTACACAGCGCCAAAATTACTGAAGTGCAGCCAGGTGAAGTGCTTGAATTAGGTGCGCTTTCTGTAGAATTTTTCCGCGTATGCCATAGTATCCCTGATGCTTGCGGAATCGCGATTACCACACCCATAGGCCTGATAATACATACAGGTGACTTTAAGATCGACCACACGCCGGTTGACGGAAAGCGTTTTGATTTAGCCAGAATTGCACAAATGGGAAGCCAAGGTGTTTTACTCTTGATGTCTGATTCAACTTACGCAGAAATGCCAGGGTATACGGATTCAGAGCAAATAGTAAGCCATGCGTTAAAGCATGTGATAGCAGATTCGTCTGGTCGAGTAATAATCGCTACTTTTGCTTCTTTGATATCGCGTATTCAACAGATTATAGATGCTGCTGTTGCCAATGATAGATATGTATCAGTCGCTGGTAGAAGCATGACGAACAATACTAAAATGGCTTTCCAGAAAGGTTATTTAAAAGCACCAAAAAGCGTTGTGATCGACATCGCAGAAATCGAAAAATACCCAGAGTCACAGCAAGTAATTATCATCACTGGAGCTCAGGGCGAACCCACCTCTGTTCTGACCCGTATAGCATATGGGCGCCATAAAGAAATTAAGCTTGCCCCAGCAGATACGGTCGTTCTTTCAGCGTCTACAATTCCAGGAAACGAAACCGTTGTAGCTAAAACTGTCGACCAGCTAGTGAGGCAGGTTTCAAGCGTGATTACCCCGCGCCATGCAAAAGTACATGTGAGGGGGCATGGTAGCCAAGAAGAATTAAAGTTAATTTTAAATTTAGTTAAGCCTAAGTATTTTGTCCCTATCCATGGCGAATATCGCATGCTGGCAGCACATGCTGCCTTGGCGGAGTCAATGGGAGTACACCAGCAAAACATTTTCATACTTGAAGACGGTGACTTATTGGAAATAAATGAAACCGATGCAGAGGTAGTTGATAAAATCCCCGCTGAGCATGTATTTGTAGATGGTTTAGACTGGTTGGAATTTGATAATCCTGTAATAGGCGAACGAAAGAAGCTCTCCAAGAACGGCTTTGTGTTGGTAGTAGCCCCATTCAACCCAATCAAAGGCGAATTTGATGGGAAACCGAAAATCACAACAGCAGGCCTTATTGATCAAGATAAAGTCGAAAATTTGAAGACGATTACCTCAGAGTTCTTGTCAGCAGAATTAATAAGAAATATTGATAAACCGATCGATATCTCGGAAGCGAATCGGCTCATCAAAAAGCTTGTGTCATCTTTCATTTACGAACATACTGGACGGCGTCCAATGGTTATACCAGTCACGTTAGAGGTCGAACCCGGATGAGGATATTTAGCTTACGTTCAAATTGGAGGATTTATGCAACTCTCACAGGAGCGCTGCTGATAATCTACGCGGTTTTAGCTATCTTCTTCCCTTCATGGTTTTCTAGCAACTCTAAGAGCATTTTGACTGCAGTTTTTGAATTTTCAGGTTTGGCTATTTTGCCATTTGGAATCTGGATCGTTGCATTACTAATATTTTTAAGATATCGACCAGCTAGGTCAGTAAGCAACTGGCGATACATTTTGTTGTCCCTAATGTTATGTGTCTCATCATTTGGAATAATGACTCAATTCGAGACCAACTTACCATATAGTGTTGGATTGGTGAGTTTTGGAGGTTCCATAGGGATTGAAATTTTCGGCCCAAACATGTTCTATGGTTTTGCTGTTTCAATTTTAATTGCTATATTGGGATTCTGGATTGGTTTTCCTCGGTTGGGAAATCGACTCGCTAAGCTAGTTCTGAAAAGGTCAGCACTCTCGCTAAAGTGGCTTACACCTCGATTCATAACCGGGATCAGGGTAGCTTCGTACTATTTTGCCATTGCACTTACGCGCCTGATTTTTCAATTCTATAAGGCTATGGGTGCACTCTACATATTCATTAAAAAAACCTTCACCCCTGAAGAACGACCTGCAGATTCATACATTGAACCAGAAAAGGAAGCCCCTACTCACCTTGCTGATGATACGCATTTAGACTCAAAAACGGATACGAACCTTGCGTTTAGCAAATCCTCATCAGAGCTTACTCAATTGGGTGAAGAAATTGACTCACTCAATGGTTCTAGTGCGCATAAACAAAATCAAGAGACCAGTGGCACCAGGAATTCCAATGTTGAGTCATCGAGCCTTGTATCAAAAGATTTTAAAGAGTACCCCTTGCCTCCAGTTGAACTTTTAGAGCCTGTACCGCTTATAGAAAGTAGTGAAAGTGAGCATGAATTAACTGCTAGGCTGATAGAAGAAACACTTGCTCAGCACGGTGTAGAAGTTTCAGTTGCAGAAATTCGCCCTGGCCCAACAGTAACGATGTTTGGTTTGGTCCCTGGGTGGAATCGCAGCACCCGAAAAACTGCTTCACAATTTCAATCAGAACCAAAAGTGGAGACCAGAAATAGAGTAAGAGTAGATTCAATACTTGCTAGAGAAAAAGATTTAGCACTAGCTCTTGCAGCACCTAGTCTCCGAATAGAAGCCCCAGTGCCCGGAGAATCTGTAGTAGGTGTCGAAGTTCCCAATAAGTCTTTGCAGGGAATTAATATCCGATCTGTCGTTGAGTCTGAACAGTTCAAATCTATAGTCCAAAAAGGGGGATTACCAGTTGCACTAGGCCAAGCCAGTGCAGGGGAACCCGCAGCTATTGACCTGTTGTCTATGCCCCATCTTTTAATTGCTGGAGCGACAGGAAGCGGAAAAAGTGTGTGTATAAACAGCGTGCTCTCATCGCTGATATTAAGCCAACAACCGAGTTCAGTTAGGCTCTTACTAGTTGACCCAAAGCGAGTTGAACTCACCCCCTATAATGGGATTCCGCATTTGATAACACCAGTAATTGTAGATGCCGACAGGGTTGTAACATTCTTACGTGGTGCCATAGCTGAAATGCTTCGCAGGTATGAATTGTTGGAAATGGCAGGTGTGCGAAACCTTCAGTCATACAATAAAAGTCCTCGCGCTACTGAATTCATGCCCTACATAGTTATTTGCATAGATGAATTAGCGGACTTGATGATGACTTCTGCATTTGATGTAGAACAGAGCATTTGCAGGTTAGCGCAACTTGGTAGAGCTACAGGGATTCATATGGTTGTTGCGACCCAAAGACCTTCAGTGGATGTTGTAACTGGTTTGATCAAGGCTAACTTCCCCAGCAGAATTTCATTTGCTGTTGCCTCTCAAGTCGATTCCAGAACGATTTTGGACACCTCAGGTGCAGAACGATTATTAGGTAGAGGAGATATGCTTTTTTTGTCTTCAGATTCACCAAAACCTCGTAGAGTACAAGGAGCTTACGTATCGGAGTCAGATACCGAAGCTTTAGCGAATTACTGGAAAATCATTGATACTCCGGATGTCCCTGAAATTGACCTTGAATACCTCGCCATTAAATCAGAAAGGGAGGGAGCTCGATTGACTAATAGCTCGAATTCTAGCAGCACTCACCTTTCTGAAGGGTCGCTTTATGAACAAGCAATTGACTTGGCCTCCAGAGAAAGGCAACTTTCTACTTCTTTACTTCAGAGGCGTCTACGCATCGGGTATCCTCGTGCGGCGAGACTGATGGACCAACTTGAAGATGAAGGGATTGTGGGACCTAACATTGAACCAGGTAAACCACGCCCTGTTCTGTACACTCCGGACTTAAATTAGGCACTTGTTCTATGCAAGATATCCACGCCAAAATAGCTAAAAAGTTACCTTTTTATTATGGATGGTTGATTGTCGGAGCACAATTTTCAGCTGTAATGGCAACAGCAGGACCTACCACTTGGGCGTTTGGGGTATTTGCTATACCCATGGAAGAAGAATTGGGTTGGTCAAGGGGAACGTTATTTGGAGGGATAACTGTCCGTATGATAATCGGAGTGGTACTCATGCCATTCGCTAGTCGACTGATGGATAATCCTCGATGGCCTTTGATCATAATGTTATTCACGAGTGTAACTTATGCTGTTTCGCTGATGCTTGTTTCGGTCGTAGAGACAGTGTTCCAGTATTATTTAATAACAGGGCTTTTAGGAGGATTGAGTGCTGCAGGAGCAAGTGGAGGGCTGTATCAAGCACTTACTCCAAAATGGTTTATTTCAAAAAGAGGAAGGGCAGTCGCTTTTGGGACTATGGGATCCTCTTTAGCCGCGTTGACTTCTCCTCTATATGTTGGTTTTTTCGTAGACACATTTGGATGGCGCCCTGCATGGCTTTTGACTGGTGCTTTGATGTTTTTTGTCATGGTTCCCTTTGCATTAATAGTTCGCCGCCAACCAGAGGATATAGGTCTGTTGCCAGATGGTGTGACTAATACGATAAAACCTGGCGGTAAGAGACCCCAAATTATTGATGATTTGAGCTTCACAGTTTCACAAGCTGTTAAATCTCCGACCACATGGTTTTTGGTTATTGCAACAATTTTAATTTCAGGCTCATTGCAAGGACTCGGTTCTACTTGGATTAATAATTATAAGGATTCGGGATTAACTGACGAGTCTGCAAGGATTGCTGTCTCAACTTACGGACTTTTTGCGATTGTTGGGCGAATCACATGGGGATTACTGTCTGAAAAAATACATATACGCAAAGTATTCCTATTTGCTTGCTTAACTACAGGAATACCATTGCTTTTGTTAATGCGAGTAGATTCATTAATGGGAGCTATGTTATATGCGGCACTAGCTGGGCTAACTTTAGGTGGATACGTTTCTGTTCAGCCGTTGATATGGGCTAATTTCTTTGGCAGGAAAAATTTAGGTGCAATAAGAGCCTACTTTGCCACACCTTCGTTGTACGCCGCCGCTGCAGGACCTTGGTGGATAGCCATGGTATACGATAGTTTTGGCAGCTATAACCTAGCTTATTGGGTTATGTTTTTCGGGTGGTTGTTAGCAGCAACTCTTGTCTATATTGCGCGACCATTAAAAGTCAAAATTGAGAAGTAAAGCTTTTGTTAAGAAACCTCCTGTGAATCGTCATTTACTTGGGATTCGAGTTCTGATTTCGCTGCTTCCCATATAAACTTATACTCACCTTCAATTTCCTTGCTAGTTAATACGGAGGCTTGTGATTGATCACGATAATCGGACCTGAGAGCTATTGATCCAAGGAAGTTCAAGTTCAGTTCATCTGATAATTGTTGTCCAGCACCCGAACCAAAAATATCACTAGTGAAATTCTCAACTATTCCTAAAACATTTGTATTAAGTTTCCTGATCATGTTAATGGAACGTTTTGCGTCCATTGCCGCTAAAGATTGTGGTGTCGTGACTACTATAAAACCGTCCATTGTGAGGGCTTGCATTATAGTAAGAGGAGCATCAGAAGTTCCTGGAGGCATGTCAACAACTAAGTAATCGAGTTCACCCCAGTCAGTCATTTGAAGAAATTGATTGATGGCGTTATGAATCATTGGACCTCGCCAAATGATAGCTTCATCTTCGTTTTGTTGGAAAAATGCCATTGATACTACTTTGACGCCATTTTTTATTGCGGGTTGAATTCGCCCATTTTCAACAATAGGACCTTCAGTAACTCCGAGAACTTTTGTTGCATTTGGGCAATCAATATCCGCATCCAAAAGCCCAACTTTTGAACCCGATCTTGCTAAGTGTGCAGCAAGATTAACGGCGACTGTTGTTTTGCCAACACCACCTTTACCTGAGTAAACACCAATCTTTTTTTTGATTTTTTCAAGCGAACGGGTAATTTGGCGCTTTTGCTCCCATTGACCTTTAATTTGGGCAAGACGTGCTTGTCGTTGTTCTTCGCTCATTTGTTGCTGCATGGTATACCCCGTTACTGAATTGTAAGTGGCTAGAAATGATAATGCTGGAAATATTAACTATTCGTCTATGCCTAATATCTTTTTACCGTCTTCAGTTACTAAAGAGGGTGACCAAGGAGGCTCAAAAACAATTTCGACATTAACGTCATTGACTCCATCAACCTCTGCAACAGCCCACTCAGCTTGCTGGGCTATAAAAGGCCCCATTCCGCAGCCTGCAGCAGTGAGTGTCATTAGAACATGGACGTCGCTCTTGTCGGAGATTTCAACGCCATAAACCAAGCCAAGGTCAACGATGTTGACAGGAATTTCAGGGTCATAAACGTCTTTTAACGCGTCTGTAACTTCTTCTACGGATACTTTATTTTCAGTGGACACGCATCGATTCTAAGAAAGTCGACCGAGTGTGTCAACTTTTACTCAAGTATCTAAACTGAACTTGCAAGTTTAGTTGAATGTTCGTATGAATCTGAAATGTATAAATATAGCCTTGAGTCAATTATCCTAAAAATTAAGTAGTAGCCGTTTGGGAGGGATAAACTGTATGAAAACCCACTAGGAGTTTCTGTTTTAGAAACTCCGTAACTCCCAGAAAAATGATCAATAAAAAAGTTAAGAAGAATGACTGGGTAATCCGAATCAGCGATCAAAACTATCCCTAAATCATTTTGATCCAAAATATTAGAGATAGTGCTAATTGGTGCATAGCTTGTCTTGTCTGAATACAGTGAAAAGACCATAGTGTTCAGCCTTAGTAATTGAATTGCGGAAATAAACTCCACTGTATCAAGATCAGTGTCAGCTAGAAGAACAGAGAGATCATTTTGTGCGTTTAATACAAACCCCGTTCCTATCAATGATTGGTCATTAAAACGAGGTAGTGAGAGCGAAAGCTCCCAAGCCTTGGGGTATCTTGATCTAAAAGACGCACGTTCATCATTGAGCCAAACAGATTGTAATTTTTCAGCCCATGGGCTGTTCGAATTTCCTTGCATGACGAACAACCCATTAGTTTGAACCCACGGGCCAAGTATTTCAGGATTTTTAAGTTTTTCCGCTATTAGTTCTGCATCAACACCATTTTCCGCCATGATCCTCAAAGCATTATCTATTTGGTTTTTTCTGTACACGAATTCGATGGATGATACTTCCAGTTTAAGACCGGCTTCTTTGCTGTTGTTGTCTTTGGAAAAAGTTAAAGGAATATCAGGGTGTATCAATAGATAACCATTCATTTCTATATTAGGAATTTGGCTGATCAGGTGGTTTTGTTGGTCTTTTTGAGGGAAGTTTTGTTGATTCCAGCAGGCCGATATGGCGAAAATAAGTAAAGAAGCCAAGAGGAGACTGGCAGTTATGTTTTTTTTATTATGATTCACTGATTTTGCTAGTATCTGAAAAACTACCACCATCAACAAGTCTTTGAGAAGCAAGTAATCTTTTCAGGTCTACCATTTCATCACGAAGCATTGCAGCTTTTTCGAACTCAAGGCTTTTTGCTGCAGTTTTCATTTCCGATTCCAGTTTTTTTGCATAGCGAGTGATTTCGTCATTTGTCAAATTCAAACTTTTGCTTTTCTGCTTCTTGTTTTCGGCCTCACCTTTGACTCTATCTGTAATATCGTGCACAGCTTTAACAATACTCTTTGGAGTGATTCCATTTTCTTGATTGTGTGATTCTTGTATTTGACGGCGTCTGTAAGTTTCGTCAATGCATCTTTGCATAGAATCAGTGATTTTATCTGCGTACATAATTACATGACCGTCAACATGCCTTGCTGCACGTCCTACAGTTTGAATCAGTGAAGTTGTAGATCTCAAATAACCTTCCTTGTCAGCATCAACTATGGCTACCAAGCTGACCTCTGGCAAATCTAGTCCTTCTCTCAGTAAATTTATACCTACGACTACGTCGTATACTCCCAAGCGCAAGTCTCTCAGAATTTCGATTCTTTCCAGAGTATCAATTTCAGAATGCAGGTAATGGACTTTAATTCCCATGTCTCTTAAATAATCCGTTAACTCTTCCGACATCCTTTTAGTTAAAGTTGTTACAAGCACTCGTTCAGATTTATTTGTGCGCTCTGCTATTTGCTCTAAGAGATCATCGATTTGGCCCCTTGTCTTTTTAATTTCAATTGTTGGATCTAATAACCCTGTTGGCCTGATTACTTGTTCTACAGTGTTATTAGAATTGGCAATCTCGTAGGACCCCGGTGTTGCAGATACAAAAACTACCTGATTGATTCTCCTTTCGATCTCCTCGAAATTAAGAGGCCTGTTGTCTTTGGCTGAAGGCAGCCTAAATCCAAAGTCAACTAGTGTTTGTTTGCGAGACATGTCACCGCTGTACATGGCACGAAGCTGAGGAACCGCTTGGTGCGATTCATCGAGAATCATTAAAAAATCATCAGGGAAATAATCTAAAAGGGTCCAAGGGGCACTATATCTTGGCCTTCTGCCCAACGGTTGGGAATAATTTTCAATACCTGAGCAATAACCTGTTTCCTTGAGCATCTCTATGTCGTAACGTGTTCGGTTTTCTAATCGTTGGGCCTCTAGCACCTTACCTTCTTTATTAAACCATTTAATTCTTTCAGATAACTCCTCTTCTATTTCTGTAACACCGGCCTCTAATTTTTCAGCTGAAGTTACAAAGTGCTTTGCAGGATATATGTCGATTTCTGTTCTCTCTGAAAGGATTTCACCTGTTAAGGGGTCTAGCTCTACAATCCGTTCAACTTCTCCTCCAAAAAATTCTATTCTTATAGCGACATCTTCATAGGAAGGTAGAATTTCGAGTGTGTCTCCTCTAACTCTGAAACGAGCTCTCGATAAATCATAATCGTTTCGTTCGTATTGCATTTCTATTAAGCGACGAACAAGCCTATTTCTGTTTTTTGTCTCTCCTACCTTGATGGATTCAACGAACGAATAATACTCATCAGGAGAACCTAATCCATAAATGCATGATACTGAGGCAACGATCAAAACGTCTTTTCTTGTCATTAAAGATCGAGTAGCAGAATGGCGTAGCTTGTCGATTTCATCATTGATTTGGGCATCCTTTTCTATGTAAGTGTCAGTATTAGGAACATATGCCTCAGGCTGGTAATAATCATAATAAGATACAAAAAATTCGACTGCATTATTTGGGAAAAAATCCCTAAACTCTGTAGCTAGTTGAGCGGCGAGTGTCTTGTTAGGAGCCATGACGATGGTTGGCCTTTGAATACCTTCAATGAGTTTAGCCATCGTGTATGTTTTCCCCGAGCCTGTTACTCCGAGAAGAGTTTGGGAATGAAAATTGGATTCAACTCCATGAATTAAATTTTCAATAGCTTTTGGCTGATCTCCTCTTGGAACGAACTCAGCTTCCACTTTGAAAGGGATATCTGGCTTAGTTCTTTTTTCAAAGATGGTCATGTCAACTCAACATTTTACCTAACATTTCTTTAAGCTTTGGACAATCTTGTAGTACTTCACGCATTTCTTCAATCGAGATTGCGTCCATCAATAATGATCCACGTCCGAATTGCGAGCCTTTGTAGTAACAGAATCTAATGCTTAGCGACCCATCATCATATTCAAGTAATTGGATAGTGGGTTCATTATATGGAGTTTGTATAAAAGCTTCTTCGATCACCATTCCGCTACCCCAATGAAATTGAAATGGACGAGGGAGCAGTCTTGTATTTGTAGCTAGATTACTTTGCTCAGCCATGCATTCCTCCTAAGTTTTTAAACTTTCATCTGGTGTACACACCCAGGCCTGGTCTTCTGAAACGTTATCTAAAAATTCACCATTGAAACCTCCGTAGATTGCATCTACTTTAAGCCCTGCAGATGCCAGCATTTGGTTGGTTTCTTCAACGAATAAATAGCGCATTTTCAACTTCTGATAGTAACTTGATACTAAATCCCCGGAATTATCAAATACCTCGATCCATAGATTTGGCATGCTGTGCTGATTTTCATGGTCCCATTCGTTTGACGCAAAGACTTTGACCGACCCTTCGGGTTTAAGTGGAAAATCTGACACCAAAAATGGACTAGGATCATTGTCTGCTAGAAGTTCAGGAGATGGATTGAATAAATCAAATACCAGCCTTCCGTTTTTCTTCAAATGCTTTGCAGCCTGAAGTAGCGTAGTTTGCTGATCTGGCGCATTGTCTATGAGCATTAAGCTGCGAAATGGGATAATTATTAAATTGAACAACCGATCAAAGTTTAGAAAACGCATATCTTTTTCATAGAAACTGAGATGTGGTAATGGACCCTGTTCAAGCGCCTTTTCTTTCGCTTTTTCTATCATTGCTCCAGAAATATCGATTCCCACGACTTCAAATCCCTGTGATGCAAGCGAGATGCTGATCCTTCCAGTTCCACACCCCAACTCAAGAATTGGGCCACCAGAAATTATCGCTTGTTGCAAATAGAAAGGTATATCGTGGTTCAGATTTTGATAAACGTCGTCATAAATCGTTGCCCATTCATCAAAATTATTGAGTTTAAAATCCCTGATTTCCCGAGAGTGCAAATTTATGTTTTTCCCATTCTTTGTAATGCTAGCCGTACTCTTTCTTCTGTTGTTAGCTGATCAGAGGAATCTAGGGAAAGCGCTTGTCGTGCTTCTATTTGCGAGAAACCCAAACTGGCGAGCCAGTTTAATGCAGGATCGCTAGCTTCTGACTGGACTAGTTCAGATGACGGGATAATCGATGCCTCAAGTTGTAATTTTGACCTTAATTCCACAATTATCCGTTCTGCAGTTCGTTTTCCTACTCCTTGAGCTTTAGACAGCGAAACTACATCTCCCGACGCTATCGAATTAACTAACGAATCTAGGCTTAAAGATGAAAGAATTGATAGGCCCACCTTGGGCCCTACGCCGTTCACACTGATCAATGATTCGAATAATGAACGACTTTTATCTGAGAGGAATCCATAAATTTGAAGATCATCTTCACGCACTACTAAATGAGTTTGAAGTGTGATCACTTCTCCTTTAGGCATGCTTAAGATATCTACAACAGGGACAAATACTCTTAACGTAAATCCACCGACATTTATTAAAACAGAGTCTGTTTCCTTATCGCTAATTAAACCAGTAATCGCAGCAATTAAACTCATTTTTTGTCCATTCTTGAAAAAGTTCTCAAATGCTGAATATGGCACAAACCCACAGCTAACGCATCCGATTCGTCCTCAGATAAAGGATCGGAACCCAGTCCCAAACGTATGCGTATACTCCTTTGCACTTGATCTTTACTGCTAGATCCGTATCCAGAAGCAGCAGCTTTGACTGCAGTAGGAGCGTACCGATGAACACTTAATTTATGGTCAGCAGCTATCAGAAGAGCTAGGGCTTGCGCTTGGCCTACTGCAATAGCGGACTTAGCACCACGAGAAGGAGCAACAAATGGCTCCTCAATCGCTAAATGATCCGGTTTAAACATAGACACTATATTCTCCAAATCTTTGTGAAGAGAATTCAACCGAATCTCTATTGGAGCTTTTTGCGAGGGGGACAGAGTGCCCGAAGCGACATAAAGTACTTCAGGACCATCTATATCAAGAACACCAAATCCAAGATGGTGTGTGCCAGGATCAACTCCGAGAATACGCATTAGCTTAGCTTGATAGATACAGAACAAATAGGCAATAGGGTATTTAGCTAATGGTTGTCATTACTGTAAGACTCTAGTACTTCATCAGGGAAATCAGCATTCGTAAATACGTTTTGGATATCATCTAAGTCTTCTAGCTTGTCTATCAACCGTAGAGTTTGTTTAGCAAGTTGTAAGTCTAATGGAGCTAAATTCACAGGAACCATAGATAATGAGGCGGAAGATGGTTCAATTCCACTATCTCTTACCAACTTGGATAGGGTTTCTAAAAAGCCTGGTTTGCTTACTAGTTCCAGACTCCCATTATCAAAACTCACGTCATCTGCTCCTGCGTCGATCGCTTCGAGTTCAATATTCTCCGCTTGCTGAGGAGATATTGCATCGATCAATACAACTGCTTTTTGTTCAAATTGCCAGGCAACTGAGCCGGACTCACCCAAATTCCCTCCACCTCGGTTGAAGGCAGTCCTAACTTCTGAAGCAGTCCTATTTCGATTGTCAGTTAATGCTTGAACTAATAGTGCGGCGCCGCCAGGGCCATATCCTTCATACATTGTTTCCTCATAATTAGCACCGTCTACTCCTTCTCCTGTACCTTTCTTGATTGCACGATCAATATTGTCCATAGGCATATTGTTTTGACGCGCTCTATCTATAGCAAGCCTTAGTCGAGGATTCATACTGGGGTCGCTGCTTGCCCCCTGGCGTGCAGCTACTGTAATTTCTCTAGCGAGCTTTGTGAATAATGCTCCACGCTTTGCATCAAGGGCGCCCTTTTTGTGCTTTATAGTTGACCATTTAGAGTGACCAGACATTAGCTCTCCGTTTATTAATACCCATATTCTCTATTGTTGCATATATATGTAATGCATCACTTCAATGCCCTAGGCTCTAAGCCTTCAGGGATTTTCACTATCATCTCTTGTGCAGATAAATTTACTGATAGAACAGCACTGGCTATAGCTGGTATCAGAATTTCCGCATCTTCATTTTGCACTATATATACGTCATTGGCTCCGGTTTGTAGTATTTCAGTTATGTTACCTAATAGATTGTTGTCCTCATCAATGACCTTAAGCCCTATTAGCTGAAAATGGTAATAAGAACCCTCTTTATTGGTGGGAATTTGGCTCGAAGGAACATATATAAGTTCATTTTTTAGTGATTGAGAAAGTTCAGGAGTCAGACCTTCCAAATCCAGTAAAAACCCCGATTTCACAGATTTTGATTGACTGACTATATATACGTTGCCTTTGATTAAAAGCTCTGATTTTTTTTGATACCGTGAAGGATTATCAGTCTGCGGTAAAACTTTGATCCAGCCAGTACTGGGATCAGTCGCGATCACTATACCCACTTGGACTACTTCAGAATCGGAATTTGGGTCTTTATCTTCCAATGCAACAAAAAGGATTACTTAATTTCTAAATTAACAAGCAAATCATTTTTAACAGCAGATACCCGTAGGAGAACGCGCATTGCCTGAGCAACTCTACCCTGGCGGCCAATGACTTTCCCTTTATCTTCTGGATTCACAGTCAAAGTTACTAAAACTTCTCCATCGCCAGTTTCATCTTCAGTAACTTGAACATCATCTGGGTATGTAGCTATAGCTTTGGCTATGTATTCAACAAGTTCCTTCATCTAAGCCTCAGCATTTCCTATTAAGCCTTGTTTTACTAACAAACGGCCAACGGTGTCTGATGGTTTTGCTCCTACGCTCAACCAGTGTAATGCTTTTTCCTGATTTACGACTACAGTCGGAGGATCTGTTAGAGGGTTATAGTGGCCTAAATGGTCAACAAATGCGCCATCACGTGGAGCTCGAGCATCTGCCACGACAATACGATAAGTAGGTTGTTTCTTTTTTCCGACTCTTTTGAGGCGAATTCTTAGCATGTTCGAACTCCATTAATCCTTAGCCTTAGAATTCTAGGTTGGGCCCAGACCCTTGTCAACGAATAGTACTGCGGACATTGATTTTACAGTAATTTCATAACAAAGTTTACAAATGTGTCGTTTTAGGATGATAGCTTGCCTATAATTAACATATGAGCAAACTTGAAGACATTGGAGAGTTTGGCTTAATTAACATAATTAGGCAAAAAATAGAAAATTCTCACCTGAAGAATCAACTTCCTATGGGGTTTGAATTATTGTTAGGGGTGGGTGACGACGCTGCAATCTGTAAGCCTAGCAAAGCCGATTATCAGGTCCACACTACTGACACTTTAGTTGAAGGTATTCACTTTTCAAGAGACACATTTGCGTGGCAAGACGTTGGTTGGAAACTCGCTGCAGTTAATTTAAGCGATATAGCAGCTATGGGTGCAGATCCTGTTTCTGCGTTAATAACGCTGGGATTAGCAACTGATTTAGATGTAAGCATGGTAGATGAACTTTACGATGGGATTTTGGAATGCTTTTCTGAGTACCCTACACAAATAATAGGTGGTGACATTGTAAAATCGGATCAAGTTTTCATTACCATGTCTATTTTAGGCCAAAGTAATACTTTCCCGTTACGCCGGAATGCAGCCCAAGTGGGGGATGTAGTCGCTGTGACGGGGAATTTAGGTTCTTCTGCTGCGGGATTGGCAATTTTAGGCTCACAGGACAAAGACATTTTTCAAGACCTGGTCGATGTTCACTTGAGACCGATACCCCAAATTACAATGGGTAGATTACTTCTAAATAGTGGTATTAAATGCGCTATTGATATCTCTGACGGGTTGTTGGCAGATTTGTCCAAAGTGGGGTATGAAAGTGGGGTAGAAATTCATATTCATGCTGGGTGCGTGCCTGTTTCCAAAAGAATTTTAGAAACTAACTGGCCTGATTACATGGAACTAGTTTTATCTGGAGGAGAAGATTATCAACTAGCATTTACAGGGGAAGAAGAACTCGTCCGAGCGCTTTTAAAAAATTCAGCAGGGGCCATAATTGGAGAGGTAAAAAAAGGTAAGCCTGGGCATTTGAAGGTTCTTTCTGAAATTGGGACAGAAATGCATTTTGATAAAACGGGTTGGGATCATTTATCAACTCAAAAGTGAAAATTCAGCATGCAGTTAATATTAAATCATTCAAACAAAACACGAAAACTTGGTAATTGGTTGGCAGAGTATCTTGTTCCAGGTGATTTAGTTCTCTTATCAGGGGAATTGGGCGCAGGAAAAACAACCTTTGCGCAAGGAGTGGCTGAAGGTCTGGGTGTAATCGGGTACGTACCTAGCCCAACATTTATCATTGTGCATGAGCATGTAGGTATATACCCATTGTTCCATATCGATTTATACCGCTTAAACCATCCCGCTGAGTTCTCTGACCTTGCTGTCCATGAAATGCTTGAAAGAGGTATAGTCCTAGTGGAGTGGCCTGAAATGGCAGGGCAATATATAGGTGATGATTATTTGAAAATTACATTTGAACATCAAAGTGAAACCAGTAGGGTGATTGAATTCACAAGAATAAATGACCGTTTCAGGAAAATTTTCCAGGAATTTGATCCTCTGGCTATTCAACAATAATGCATCTTGTAATTGATACTTCGACCAAAACAGGAGCTATCGGATTATGTAAAGGACCCGATTTGCTTGCATTTAAGCAATGGAAAACAGAACAAAACCATACTGCAGAATTACTGCCCGCGTTGGATAGCTTAGTACTAGAAGTCGGGATCGACCTGAAGCAACTTTCTGCAATAGGTGCAGTAAAAGGCCCTGGTGGATTTAGCTCTCTCAGGGCTGGAATACTTACCGTACAAGGCTTAGCTTATGGATTGGGCAAGCCAGTGATAGCTGTAAATGCCTTAGATGTACTTGCAGCAGCTTCGTCTCATTTAGCCTATTCAATATGTGCTTTGGTTGAAGTTGGCCGGAAACAGGTCGTGTCTTTGATGCAAGTTGGTGGTGTCTCAGTTAAACGAACAGGACCGATGGCAATAGAAGATGTCATTGCAACAACCGCACCAGGCACTGTTTTCGTCAGTAATGGGTATGTAGTGAACGATGAAACCATACGGAACAATGGCTTTCAAAGTGCAGTGATAGATTTTGAATCTCTTTTGAGCGAACTTGGCAAATTGGTACTCATGCGTATTGAATCAGGAGATGTGAGCGAACCCGGTAAAATATCCCCCGAATATTCAAGAGACCCCAACATTGGCGTAATGAACAAAAAATAACTACCTCTGAGTATTATGTTAGCCTAAATAAACATAATACTTGAGTGCTATGAGGAGCTTTGATGGAACGTACATTGTGTTTGCTTAAACCTGATGCAGTCCAGCGTGGTTTAGTTGGAAGGATAGTGGATCGGTTTGAGAATAAGGGTTTGAAGATTGTTGGTATGAAAATGATTTGGATGGATTTGGACTTAGCAAAAGTGCACTATGAGGCGCATGTTGATAAACCATTTTTCCCAGGCATGTCAGGTTTCATGACATCAAGCCCTATTTTGGCTTTGGCTTTAGAGGGTGATAACGCCGTAGAAGTTTTGCGGAATATGATGGGTGCAACCAACCCACAGAACGCGGACTTTGGCACGATAAGAGCTGATTTTGCTATAAGCATAGGTAGGAATTTAGTTCATGGATCGGATTCTACTGAGTCTGCGAAAAGAGAATTGGGAATCTTCTTTAAGGAAAATGAGATATTTGAATACGGGCGCGATCAAGAAAAATGGATTATTGAATCCTGACCATGGTTGTCGCTTTTTCCCATAATCCGTCTAAATCATACCAAGATCGATTTTCTTCGCTAAAAATATGAGTGACGAAGTTACCTGAATCTAGTAAAACCCATCCTGAACTAGCTTCACCTTCGACGTGATGAACAGGGAGTCCTCTGTCCCACATCATGTCTTTCAACTTTTTCGATAAGGTGTCTATTTGCCGAGGGTTGTCAGCAGTCATGATAATCAGATGGTCGCAATAATCAGACTCTTCAGAAATATCCAACAAAACTATGTCTGCAGCCTGACTGTCAGATGCTATGTCAATTACTGATCGTATTGCTTCAATTGTAATGATGCACTCTCTCTATTCAGTTGCCCTATTATATGTCGAGTGGGTTTTAATATATCATTAGTGTTTTAATATAATTCAGATGGGTTGATTATAAATGTCAAGTTTAGACAAACCTAAAATTAAAGAGAGAGTAGTAGTTGCGATGTCGGGCGGTGTTGATTCGTCCGTTGCTGCCTACTTGCTTACAACACAAGGTTATGAAGTTCTTGGAGTCACAATGAGACTTTGGTCTGCAGAGGATGATTCAATTTCCTCTACGCATCAAGGTTGTTGTTCAATAGATGATATAGAAGATGCACGAATGGTTTGCCAGCAACTGGGCATTCCGCATTATGTGCTTAATGTTGAACAAGAGTTCAAATCCCACGTTATAGGCTATTTCTTACAACAATACCAGAACGGAAGAACTCCTCATCCATGTATTGCATGTAATGACAAAATCAAATTTGATTTTCTTTTGCGCAGGTCGTTGGCTTGGGACGCAAACTTCATAGCGACTGGCCATTATGCTCGTATTAATTTCGAGCAGGACAAATATCGATTGTCGAGGGGTATTGATTCAAGCAAAGATCAATCATATGTGTTATTTGGGTTAGGCCAAGAACAGCTCTCCCGTATTCTTCTACCTATTGGTGATTTCGATAAAAATTCAATCAGAAAATTTGCCGAGGAAGCTGGACTACATCTTGCCAATAAAGCTGACAGCCAAGAAATATGTTTCATCCCACAAGGCACATATCATGAATTTTTGAATGCCCATTCGGAATCCCTTCCTGGAGATTTGGTAGACAAGTACGGCAAAGTCTTGGGCCAGCATCCCGGTGTTGGGCATTACACAATTGGTCAGCGGCGCGGACTAGGTTTAGCCTCAGGTGAACGAATGTTTGTCACCAATATAGAACCAGTGTCTAGGCAAGTAGTTGTAGGACCCGAGGATGATCTTTTTCAAACTGGAGCATTTGTAGAGTCTGTAAATTATGTCACCGACGAAATACCGGCTCATCCTGTTAGAATCCATGCACAAATTCGTTACAATTCCAAAGCTAAACCCGCCTTACTCATGCCATCAGAAGATGGTGCCGAGATTTGGTTTGAAGAGCCCCAAAAGGCAATCACTCCAGGTCAGGCTGCAGTTTTTTATGCGGATGAACAAGTACTCGGTGGAGGGTACATCAAGAACCCGATTTTAACTCGAAGCTAATGACCTCCTCTTTCATTGCTACTCAAGAAGAAGAGAAGCTTTTATGGAGAAGAGGTTACGCAGTCGTTGCAGGTATCGATGAAGTGGGCAGAGGTGCTCTTGCGGGCCCTGTTGTTGCAGCTGCAGTAATCCTACCTGATTTTGATAACATAGAGTCACAAAATTTAGGGTTGATCAAAGATAGCAAAACACTTTCCGAAAAGCGCCGTGAAATAGCTGCAAGGGTAATTCGCTCTATAGCAATAGCTATAGGAATTGGCGAGGTTTCCTCAAGCACAATCGATGAAATTGGGATCGGACCTGCCACAAGCAAGGCCATGCTATTGGCTTTAGGGGATATTTCAATTAGGCCTGATTATTTATTGATCGATGGGAATGTTGGACTCAACTGGGAATCGGTACCCTGTAAAACTATAATCAAAGGTGATAAGTACTGCAGCGCTATTGCCGCGGCATCGTTAATTGCAAAAGTTCACAGAGACGGAGTGATGCGTGAATTTTCCATTTCATACCCTTCATATAAATTTGATAGGAACAAAGGTTACGGCGTAAATGATCACCTAACTGCTATTGAGAAGATTGGAATTTGTCCGATTCATAGAAGGAGCTTCGCTCCTATAAATAAAATGACCACATAACAGTTGACTTAATTTACTGAGTATCAGTCAGGCCATATTCTTCGGATATTCGAGAAGCGGTTGGCATGCTTTGGCCTTGATACTTTGAGCCAAGGACTCTGGATCCATAAAGATTTTCAGCAGGAGTAGTAAGTTTCAAGAAACTAATTTGTCCAATTTTCATTCGGTGGTAAAGAGTTATTGGCAAATTCGAAACATTTGATAGCTCTAAAGTCAGATTCCCTTGCCACCCAGGGTCCACATAACCAGCTGTAGAGTGGATTAACAATCCTATTCTGCCTAAAGAACTTTTACCTTCAAGTCTTGCAACCAAATCATCAGGAACTTCCACGTGCTCCAATGTGCTACCAAGTACAAATTCGCCTGGATGTAGCATGAATGGATCATCATCACCAATTGTCACTAACTCAGTTAGCCTTTCCGAATTAGACCTAATATCTATATAAGGGACTCTATTGTTTCTGAAAACAAGAATATGGCGATCCAAATGGAGATCAACACTAGCAGGCTGAATCGAATCCTCTGCTAAGGGTTCGATTACAATCCTTTTTTTCTGTATTTGCTCTCTAATTGTACGGTCACTTAGGACCATTTGATTCTCCTAACAAATTCATTCTAAAGTGATTCTAATCTTTAATTGGGGAAAATTAATAGGGTATCGTTCTATTGCCGCCGCCAGCAACTGAAAGAGCTTCACCTGTGATGGATTGAGCGAGTGGAGAGCATAAATATGTCACGACGCCACCAATTTCATTAGAAGCGACGACTCTCTTCAAGGCTGTGGAGTTAGCATCTTGCAAATCTAAAGTCGCTGGAGAAACACCAGACTTTGCTGAGATCATCTCAAGTCGCGCTTTTCTATTTTCAGTAATGACAGCGCCAGGAAGAACCGCATTGGATGTAATGCCGTATGGCCCCAGTTCCTTTGACAAACTTTTCGTTAGACTAATAAGCGCAATATTACGCATACCAGCACTAATTGCTACCCCACCTCTAGCGGCCATGCCACTGATATTAATTATTCTCCCCCATTGATTCTTCATCATCTGAGGTGCTGCTTCTCGAGCTGCTCTAACGTATCCAAGCATCTTGGTTTCAAAATCGTAACGAAGTAGTTCATCATTGCCCTCTAACAAACTATCTGGTGTCGGTCCTCCCGATACCCTTGCAGCGTTGTTAACTAGGATGTCTAATCCGCCCAACTTAGCGATAGTTTCCGATAGTAGCGCTTTGATTGATAAATGATTTCCCATATCAGCATGCACGCCATACACATCTGAAGATGTGGATTTGCTTAACTCTGTAGCTGCTTTTGTTATTTCTTCTACGTTACGTGAGCAAATGACTACTCTCACACCTTCACTGGCAAGTGCATGTGCCACTGCCTTGCCAATGCCTCGACTTCCACCCGTAACCAATGCACGTTTCCCGCTTAATTGCAGATTCACGAACGCTCCCAATTTTGTTCTTAATAAAGGTGCTTTACCGAAGCACCTTTATTAAAGTAATTTTCAATGAAATTAAGCCACAAAAACACTACCAAATACCACTGCAACTATCGCCATGAGCTTAATAAGTATATTTAAAGCTGGACCCGAGGTATCTTTAAACGGATCTCCTACTGTGTCACCAACAACAGCAGCTTCGTGGTTGCTTGTACCTTTACCACCATGCGCCCCCGCTTCAACATACTTCTTGGCGTTGTCCCACGCACCTCCGGCATTGGCCATGGTTATAGCCATAAGTGAACCGGCACTGATGGAACCTATCAAAAGCCCACCTACAGCTTCAGCGCCCAAAAATGGTATAAGGCCAACTACAATCGGAACAATTACTGCCAATAGACCTGGCAGAATCATTTCTCTTAACGCACCATTTGTGCTGATTGCAACGCAGCGGGCATATTCTGCACGTACTCCCTTTTTCCCTTCTTTGAGCCCTGGGATGTCACGAAATTGTCGACGTACTTCTTCAACCATGTCTTGTGCGGCTCGTCCCACGGCCTCCATTGTTAAAGCACTGAAAACAAAAGGCATAAGAGCGCCTAATAACAAACCTACCAAGGTAGAAGTCTTTAGCAAATCGATAACCTGCAAATCAACAACTTTGGCGTACGCGGCCATCAAGGCGAGTGCTGTTAGTACAGCAGATCCGATTGCAAAGCCTTTCCCAGTGGCAGCAGTTGTGTTACCTAAAGAGTCAAGAGCATCTGTACGTTCCCTGACTTCAGGATCAAGAGATGCCTGCTCAGCTATAGCACCAGCATTATCAGCAACTGGTCCATAAGCGTCTGTGGCTAGCGTGATCCCAAGAGTAGAAAGCATTCCGACTGCCGCGATCGCAATGCCATACAAACCTGCAAGATGGTTTGCTCCTAATACTGCTGCGGCAATTATGAGTAAAGGCACCACCGTACTTAACATTCCAGTGGCGAATCCGGAAATAATTACTGTTGCAGGACCAGTAGTTGTTCTGCTGGCTAAACCCTTTGTTGGTTTATATTCGTAAGAAGTGTAGTACTCAGTACTGATACCGATTATCACTCCGGATCCCAAGCCTACAGCAACTGCCCCCCAAACCTGCCATACTTTGGACATCCCTAATGGAATTGCAGATTCGATCTCGAATAAGTAATAAATGGCGCCGAATGACCCTAAAAGAGCCAAAATACCTGCAGAAAAAATACCCCTGCGAAGAGCCCAAAGTAAAGATCCCATCGATGCATTTTCGCCAGTCCTCACCAAAAATGTACCAATGATCGATGAAATAATACCAACGCCAGCGATTAAGAAAGGTAATACTGCTAAGCTTGAATCCACTTTCAACTCATTGATTGACGCGTCTGGAAATAAGAAAGCTGTGCCAGTCATTGCCAAGGCTAAACTGGCAATGATAGATCCAACATAAGACTCAAATAAATCTGCACCCATTCCCGCGACATCTCCGACATTATCGCCTACATTGTCAGCAATGACCGCGGCATTACGAGGGTCGTCTTCTGGGATACCAGCTTCAACTTTACCTGCCAAATCTCCGCCTACGTCGGCAGCTTTAGTATAAATGCCTCCTCCGACACGTGCGAACAAAGCAATAGAAGAGGCTCCAAAGCTAAAGCCTGCAACTATCTGGGGATCCTTAAAAACCATCCACATGATCAAGGCACCGAGAATTCCAGTGCCAACCACGCTAATACCCATCACTCCGCCTGAGGAAAAAGCGACGCGAAGCGCAGGGTTTAGGCCTTTGATTGCTGCTGCTGCAGTTCGCATATTTGCTTGAACTGCAATACGCATACCTATAATTCCAGTAAGGCCCGAAGCAAAAGCTCCAACTAGATACGCAATTGAAGTTTCAGGTTTTTGACCTTCGGTTGTTAGTCCTAGTATTAATAAAATAGCGGACACAATTATTACAAAAACCAACAAAACAGTGTACTCACGCTTCAGGAAAGCATTTGCACCTTCTTGAATGGCATTACCAATCTCTCGCATTCGCTCGTTACCAGTATCGGCTGCTAGTACTTGGCGTGCCAAAATAATGGCAAAAACAAGAGCGAGAATTCCAGCACCGATGACCAAATAGAGGCCAGTCATGGATTTTCCTCCAAATTCAAACAATTGGGATAGTAATGGCAAAACCGTTACAGATTGAATTTACAGATAGATTACGGATTTCGCAAGGAAATTGAACAACATATAGCAATCAACGCTCGTGTTTGGAAAGTAATTTCTCCAACCGCCGTTGCCTGAGAGCCATTGTTAAATCACCGCGAGTTCTTTCTAATACTGCTCTAAGTTGATCAGTAGTGCGGCGCAAACCACCAGTCAAAGCGTCCGGGAAGTCAATGTTTGTCATCATATTGTAAGCCTCATCCATCTTCCCCATTAACTCTTCTGATCGAGTATCGTCGTCTTTTCTTAATGAGTCTAAAATGAAACGCCTTAGTTCGCTTGCTGCTTCAGCTATCCCGTTGAGGTATGGAGCAATTTCAACTCCTAATTCAGCAAACGAAGGGATTTCACTATCAGAAATCAGTGCGTGACAAACCCTTGCTTCTGAATATTCTTTTTGCGCATCTTGTATGTAGCCTGTGAAATACAAGTCGGCATGGTTTGTTCGAACTAAATCTTTGATTTTAAAAAGCTTCTCACCAGCCAGGGTGGATAGATTTAAAGCTTCGGCCATTTCGTGTCTGTGAATACAACGGATAGAATTCGCAGATAAACGAATAATTTCACGAGAGGCTTGAATAGAAACTTCTCTAGCAGCATGCTTTTCACTCAAACTTCCAAGGATTTCAGTACTGATCAGGGCAAGTTGTTTAACGTAATTCATAATAAGAAAGGTTATATCAAAATGCCTAGGTACTGTACCAAAACAAGTGCCTTTTAAAAGGTTGTGCGACTTTTCACATTCTTCACCCTGTGCTATGCTCAAAGCGCTTGTTAAGCCTATTTAGCAAGCTGCATAAGATCAATTGGCTTTTGCAGTAGGAGGCAGATTAGCATGCAATCGCCCTCAGACTACGTAGACCCTGATTTAGTTTATGGACAGAGTCAGTTAGCGGAAGACTCCTGGAGTTCGGATCGCCTTGAAGGGCAGACGATTGAGGAGTTGAAATGGTCAGCTCAAGAAGCTTTTCCAGAACCTCTGATTAAAGTTCCTGATGAATATAAAGGTAATGTCGCAGTTACTTCACTAGATGCATTACTTAATTGGAGTCGCCGATCTGCTACATGGCCAGTCGCTTTTGGATTGGCGTGTTGTGTTTTTGAGATGCTTGCCTCTGCTATGGGCCGCTTTGACTTGGCTCGGTTCGGCATGGAAACGATGCGAGCATCACCTCGTCAAGCCGATTTGTTGATAGTTTCAGGTACTTTAACTTGGAAGATGGCTCCAGCTGTGAGGAGAATATATGACCAAATGGCTGAACCTAAATGGGTAATCGCCATGGGAGTTTGTGCTACTTCTGGAGGCCCTTACTATCAGGGCTACAGTGTTGTCCCGGGTGTAAATCATATTGTTCCAGTTGATGTGTATGTTCCTGGTTGCCCACCTCGGCCCGACGCATTGCTGTATGGGATCATGCAGTTGCATGAAAAAATTAGCCAATACAAGTTGAGAAACGAACCTGCAGGAGGCTAGATGTCGATTGTAATGAGTGGTAGTAATTTGGCAGTTGGGCTTAAAGAATTGTTCGAAGATACAATTTTAGACTTTGATGACGACTCCATACTTGTGCAACCAGAGAGCGTACGAGAAATTTGTTCTCATCTTAAAGATTCACCTGAATATAACTGCGTATTATTGAACGCAATAACTGCCGTCGACTATGTCGAATATTTTGAACTAATTTATCAGATGACCTCTATTTTGAAGAATACTACCTATATTCTGAAATCTCGGGTTTATAGTCGCGAAAACCCTACAGTTCCTAGTGTTGTTTCAGTTTGGAAAGGGGCTGATCTACAGGAAAGAGAAATTTTCGATTTAATGGGTATTTCTTTTACCGATCATCCGGACCTTCGCAGAATTTTACTTTGGGAAGGTTTCCAGGGTCATCCGTTGAGAAGAGATTATTTAGAGCCACCACTTCCTTACACTTGGCCGCACGGGGGCTAAGAATCATCAGCTTTGAGGTTTAAATGCCCAAGAACATAGTAGCAACAGAGGCTTAGGAGAATGTCACTACATACTGAACCTGTAGTTGTAAATATCGGACCACATCATCCAAGTACGCATGGTGTCTTCCGCATGCGTGTGACCTTTGACGGAGAAAACGTTCAGGACGTAGAGCCAGTGATCGGTTACCTTCATCGCGGGACTGAGAAACTTGCAGAAGAGCGCCAGTATTCACAGGTGATTACGCTGACTGACAGACTGGACTATGTTGCATCTATGACCAACAACCAAGCGTACGTTTTATCGTGCGAAAAACTGATAGGAGTTGAGGTTCCAGACCGTGGTAAGTATTTGAGAACAATTGCGGCTGAATTGCAGCGTATTGCAAGTCACCTAGTTGGGGTTGGATTTTTCCTGGCAGAGCTCGGTGGATTTGGCGGTACAGCTTTGATGTATTGCTTTAGAGAGCGAGAACGCATACTGGACATGTTTGAAATGTTATGCGGTGCAAGAATTACTGTCTCTTTCATGCGGATCGGTGGTGTTTTTCAAGATGCTCCTGATGAGTTTTGGCCTGCATTGAGGAAATTCCTAGATGAAATGCCAAGATACTCTGAAGAACTAAATAAACTAATCTTCGAAAGTGAAATAGTTCAGGCAAGGGCAAAAAATGTAAGTGTCATCTCAGCTGAACAGGCCATTGACGCGTCTATGACTGGTCCCGTTTTACGCGCCACAGGCGTGCCGTGGGATATACGAGAAGCTGCCCCTTATGACGCTTATGATCGAGTTCACTTCGATGTTATCACTGCTTCAGGTGGCGATAATTTCGATCGGTTTTGGGTGAGGATGCAAGAGGTTGAACAATCACTCAGGATAATTGAACAGTGTTACCGTGATATAGAGAACGGGCCGGTTAGGAGTACTACTTCTTTGCTATTTAGGCCACCACCCGGTGAGGCTTATGTTCCAGTTGAGGCTCCTAAAGGAGAATTGGGCTTTTATTTGGTAAGCGACGGTTCGATTGCGCCTTATAGATGCAAAATCCGCTCTCCATCTTTTATCAGCTTAACTTTATTTAAAGAGATGTTAGTTGGCTGGAAACTAGCGGATATTGTTGTAAGCCTGGGTAGTCTTGATTTCAATATGGGTGAGGTCGACCGGTAGTGGGTGAATCATTAGCTGAAAACGTTGTATACCGTAATGTTTATGAATTTGCTATCGGCGCATTCGGCAGTGACTTGGCATGGCTCGCCTATGCTATCGCCACATTTTCCCTAGTATTTTTGTTCGTAAACGTGCTTATGCTGCTAGCAACTTTCTATACATGGGCTGAGCGCAGGCTTCTAGGCCGCTTTACAAATCGTTTGGGCCCCAACAGGGCAGGACCTTTTGGGTTGTTACAAGCTTTAGCAGATGCTGTCAAATTGTTGACGAAGGAAGATATTGTTCCTCGTAATGCAGACAGGTGGGTTTTCAACATTGCGCCAATTGTTATGCTTGCCTCGGTGCTCATGGCTATGGGTGTGGTTCCATTAGGCAAGAACACGTTCCTAGCGGACCTGAATATCGGACTTCTTTATTTAGTTGCAGTTTCAGGTTTGGGTTCAATTGCAGTCTTGATGGCTGGTTACGCGTCAGCAAATA
The DNA here is from genome assembly GCA_964391355.1 of uncultured Dehalococcoidia bacterium. Lineage (GTDB taxonomy): Bacteria > Chloroflexota > Dehalococcoidia > Lucifugimonadales > Australimonadaceae. The sequence continues at coordinate 41,887 of CAYMJY010000003.1, forward strand.
AATTTTCGACATTTGGTGCTATGAGAGCTGCCGCAGTCCTTATTAGTTATGAAATCCCTCTGGTTATGTCTTTATTGGCTATCACAATTTTATCCGGCTCGATGTCATTGATTGATGTTGTAGAAGCGCAGAGTATACCGTTTCTGCTCGTCACTCCCATGGGGGCTTTAATTTTCCTGACTGCAATGTCTGCTGAATTGAACCGATCACCATTTGATATTACCGAAGGTGAGTCCGAAATCGTTGCTGGGTATCTTACCGAGTATAGTGGAATGAAGTTCGGCACTTTTATGCTCGCTGAGTTTGCCGCATTAATAGTATCGGGAGCTGTTTTTGCAGTTTTGTTCTTACAGGGGTGGAAATGGGCTTTTTTACCATCTCATGTATGGATGTTACTCAAGGTCGGCTTTTTTGCTCTTCTGGCAACCTGGGTACGCTCCACACTTCCAAGGCTGAGGCCTGATCAAATTTTATCATTTGCATGGAAATTCTTATTTCCTTTGAGCCTAATAAACGTACTTGCTTTGAGCGTTCAAAGGTTAGTTTTTGCGGATGACCATGGAAACCTTCAACAATCAGATTTGTGGATAATGGCTCTAAGTAATTGGATTTTGACCTTATTTGTAATCCCTATTCTGATTAGGCTTACAAACAGGAGTTCGAAAATCTCAACTGAAAGGACTATAGAGCTTCAGTTAGGTAAAGGGGTTTAGTCATGTATGGAACTGGAATGCTTAAGGCTTTTGGGGTGACCTTGCAAAATTTCTTACGTAAACCTGCGACAATTCAATATCCAGAAGAGAGACTCCCTCAGCACCCAAGATTTAGAGGTCAAGAGTTCACATGGTATGAAGAACGATGCACAGGCTGCGCTTCATGTGCAAAATATTGCCCACTAGGGATTATTAAGATAGTAACTGATCCATCGGGCGGGAACGATCAAGACGGGGGTACTTATAAAATAGAGCAGTTTGATATTGATCAAGCGCGATGTATGTACTGCGGAATTTGTGTAGAGGCTTGCCCGTACGATGCTTTGCACATGGGTACGCGCTTTGAAGCTGCAACTTTTAGAAGACAAGACCTACTGATAACCATAGATGATCTGAGAACACGTCCCAAGCATCCAAGTGCTTGGTTCAGGCCACAACTTGCAAGAGAAGGCTTTGATCCCTTTACTGAAATTGCTGATTGGCGAGAAGTCGGTAGGGAAACGTATTTCTGGCATCCCAAAAGACCGGAGATGGTACCGGAAGACCTAGAACAAAAAGCTTCTTCTGACGGCGAATACAAAATTAATGAAGGCAATAATTAAGGGAGAGCAGAGCATTTAAGCTCGCAAGCATGGATAATTTGTTCCAGGAAATAATCTTTTGGTCACTGTTCGCAGTAGTAGTTGCAGGTGCGCTATTAGTGGTTGGACAACGTGACATGTTTAGATCAGCGTTGGCATTAATCGTAACTTTTTTGGGCGTTGCAGGAATATTTGCCCAGATGAACGCTGAGTTTTTGGCGGTTGCCCAAGTGTTAATTTATGTAGGTGCAGTATCTGTTCTGGTCATATTTGCAGTAATGTTTACCAAGGATTTAGCACACGCACCCCGATCGACTAACTTACAACCTGTAGTAATTGTTGCTGTGGGATTGTTGTTCATAGCTCTGTGTTGGGCAATTTTTCAATCCCAATGGAATGAAATGCCATCAAATGTACCGCCTTATTTAGAAAATGTTTTTGTAGATAGCACGGCACAATTAGGGTCTGCAATCATCGGAGATTACGTGATGGCTTTTGAAGCAGTGGGAGTCTTGCTGCTTGCAGCTGTAATCGGCGCTTTAGCGCTAGTTAGAGATAAATGATGTGTAATTGGAAGGTTTATGTTCCTACTAAGGCAGAATTAAGCGATGCTTGAAAGATATTTGATACTTTCAGTTATTTTGTTTTGCATTGGGCTTTATGGCGCTCTTTCGCGCCGAAACATCATTGCAGTGTTGATATGTACAGAACTGATGCTAAATGGTGTAAATGTGGCCCTGGTAGCATTTTCAAGGTATACAACACCGGCGTTCATGAGGCTTACGCCCGTCGATACTTCTGATGCTGCGAAGGTGTTGGATGGACAGGCATTTGCCGTATTTGTTGTTGTTGTAGCTGCTGCAGAAGTAGCTCTGGGACTTGCGCTGATTATTGCGTTGGTAAGATCTCGCAACACAACAGATATCACCGAAATTAACTTGATGAGGAATTAGCGATTATATGTGGGTGGATTATAAGAAAGTAACAACGCTGATTGCAGCCGAGATGTGGAGAGAAATTCTCGAAGGAGAAGGACTTCCGGTTCGGTTGTTACCAGTTGGTGGGCTTTTGAGCTCTGCTGAGGATGCTGAATTTCGCGTTATGGTTCCGAGAGGCAGGGAGCATGTCGCTGATGAAATATTGAGGAAGCTTTAGCATGAATGAAGCATTAGCGTGGGTGATTGTTTTTTTACCACTGGCCTCTTTTATATCTATTTCTCTGTTGATACGCCCAATATTGGGCCCTCGTTCACGGTGGTCAGGATATTTTACAACCGGAAGTATCGGGATTTCTTTTCTTCTTAGTGTATGGGCTCTTTTGGCAGTTTGGCATCAAAGTTATGACTTTCCCAGCCATACTTGGTTCATCGTAAAAGAGACAGAGAGTGTCAAAGAGTTTGTGATGACAATTGGAATCCTACTTGACCCTCTCACAGCAGTAATGTTGGTTGTAATTACCGGTGTCAGCTTTTTGGTACAAGTCTACTCACAGGGGTATTTAAGTGGCCATGACAAAAACCTAGACTCCTCCTACACGAGATATTTCGCTTATATGGGCCTTTTCACATTTTCTATGTTGGGTTTGGTTACTTCGCTTAACCTGATACAACTATTTGTTTTTTGGGAACTGGTTGGGCTCTCCTCCTACTTGCTAATTGGTTTTTGGCATCAACGACCCGCCGCCGCCGCCGCCGCCAAAAAAGCTTTTTTGGTCACTAGAATAGGCGACTTTGGTTTTATCATAGCTTTACTGTACCTATTTTCTAAAAGGCATTTTTTTTACGAGTTAGGTTTGAACCCATTTGAAATACCTGACATACTATTCGTCTCCTCATCCATAGGAGCAACAGCAGCTACATGGATTTCATTGGGACTATTTGCTGGAGCAGTCGGGAAAAGCGCACAATTTCCGCTGCATACTTGGTTACCGGATGCTATGGAGGGGCCTACCCCCGTATCTTCCTTAATCCATGCTGCTACGATGGTTGCGGCTGGTGTTTTCCTTGTTACGCGATTTTTCCCATTATTTGAGGCAAGTGGGATTGCATTAAATTGGGTCGCTTTGACAGGGGGAATAACGGTGCTGTTAGCTGCGAGCATGGGTTTAGTTGCTAATGATATTAAAAGAGTTTTAGCATTTTCTACTGTGAGCCAATTGGGATACATGTTCATTGCTTTAGGAGTTGGTATGCCAGTAGTTGCAATGTTTCATTTGACTACGCATGCATTTTTTAAATGTTTATTATTCTTGGCTTCTGGCAGTGTTCATCACAGCACCAAAACGTTTGATATGCGGTTGATGGGCGGACTCCGAAAGCAATTACCCATCACTTATTGCGTAACCTTATTGGGTGTTTTGTCTTTGTCCGGAGTGTTCCCCTTATCAGGATTTTGGTCTAAAGATGAAATTTTACTAAGTGCATGGGAAGGTAAACATGCCTACAGCTTTGGCATTTCGCAGCTTGTCTTTTGGGGGGCTCTTGTAGGTTCATGCCTTACGTCTTTTTATGCATTCAGGATGCTATACATGACATTCCATGGCAAATTTAGGGGAGGCATAGAAGCAGTTCCTAAAAACCTGAGGCAGCCCTATGAGGCAGATGAAGAAGTACATATTTCCGAGCCTTCTTGGAAGATGATGCTTCCAATGATTTTGCTAGCTGTATTAGCTGTATGTGCTGGTTTTGTTCTTGCGTTGCCTACACAAATCTTTCAAATCCCTGCTCATTTATTTATGAACTTCTTCACTGGAGAGGACGGACATTTCCATTTCGGGATTGCTTTAGCATCTACCTTTGCTTCGCTCTCTGGTGCAACCTTGGCAACTGCTATCTACCAGTTCAAATTAGTCGAAAAATCAAACTTTTTAGATTTCTTAATCCCATTGAGGAGAATTCTAGTCCAGCGCTTTTACTTTGATCATATTTATGAGGGCATATTAGTACGGAGATTGGCGTATAACGGGATCTTTGCATTTTCAGACTGGGTAGACAGAAATATCATTGATGGATCTGCAGATTTGGTCAGCTGGTTTGGCAGGAATACAGGCAGAGCTTTCGCTCAATTGCAAAATGGCCAATTACAAGTTTACGGAATCGGTATTTCATTGGGCGCAGCAACAATTGTGCTTGCTTTTATGGCGAGTAGGTGATGTAGATGCTCACGAGTATTATTTTCCTCCCCAGTGCCGGAGCGTTCCTATTAGTTTTAGCTGGTAAAAATCCAAAAATTTGCCGATTTATAGCGCTTTTTATAGTAATTATGGAGTTAATTTTAGCGCTGGCCTTGTTTGTATCTTTTGATAGATCTGCCACTGGGTTTTCTTTTATCGAACGTCTCACTTGGGTTGCCCCGTTTAACATCCAATACTTACTAGCTGTTGACGGATTAAGCGTCTCTTTAGTATTGCTAAACGCTATTTTAGGTGTAACTGCTGTCCTTATTTCCTGGACTGTCGCTGAGAGAGTTCGTGAATATTTCATCCTATTGCTTTTACTTCAAACAGCCGTAATGGGTGTGTTCATTTCTATGGACTTGTTCTTGTTCTTTGTTTTTTGGGAGCTTGAGCTGATTCCAATGTATTTCCTCATAGCTCGCTGGGGTTCTGGTAGGAAAGAATACTCTGCGATGAAAGTATTACTTTTCACTTTGATAGGCTCTGCTTTTATGTTCGTTTCTATCATTGCATTGTACTTTTCTCAGCCCGTAGGCGATCGCACTTTCGATATGATTGCTTTGGCTCAGAGTGACTTAGGGGGGGTAGTTTCTTCAGCTGGAATCATTTCTACAGGATTCCTAATTGCGTTTGCTGTTAAGTTGCCAATTTTCCCGTTTCATACCTGGCTCCCCGACGCGCACACAGATGCACCTACGGCTATTAGCGTAATGCTCGCAGGGGTTTTACTAAAAATGGGAGGCTACGGGCTAATTCGAATTAATTCTGGCATATTCCCAGATCAATTAAGTGAATTCGCACCATTTTTAGCAATAGCAGCTGTAATTAACGTGATTTATGGAGCCTTTATTGTGATGCGGCAAACCGATATAAAAAGATTGATTGCCTATAGCTCGGTTAGCCATATGGGATTTGTTGTTTTGGGCCTTTCATCATTTGGCGGTGCTGTAACTAGCACGGCAGCCATAAATGGTGCTGCGCTGCAGCTCTTTTCGCACGGAATAATCACAGCGTTGTTGTTTGTATGCGCGGGTTTAATTTATGAGAGAACTCATACGAGGTATATCCCAGATATGGGAGGGCTTATCACGAAAATGCCTTTAATAGGAATCCCATTTATAATTGCGGGCTTAGCTTCATTGGGGCTTCCTTCGACTAGCGGGTTTGTAGCTGAGATCTTAATTTTCTTAGGAGCTTATGGTGCTTATCCTCTAGCTACAGCGGTCTGCGCCTTTGGGGTGGTTCTAGCAGCAGGTTATATGCTTTGGGTTATTCAAAGAACACTATTTGGGCCTTCGCTGGAACGATGGAAAGATCTTAAAGATGCTAACGCACCAGGGATCTGGGCGATGGTCGTACTTTTAATCCCCATTTTGTTGATTGGGGTTTATCCGAGAATACTCCTAGATGTTTTTGAGAATTCTATACTTAGAATTGCGATGGGATTGACCTGATATGGGTTTAAGTATCCTAGATATCTATTTACTCGCCCCAGAAATAACAATGGTGGCTTTTTCACTTTTGGTTATATTCGCTGGCCTGAAATGGGGTAACTCGTCGATACCGATTTATTTATTCCTGCTGGCAGCGATCGTCTCTTTCAGTTTATCGGTATTTTTATGGATGCGTGTCGATGCTTACGGCCCAGAAATGTTCATGAATGAATCACTCATTTTGGATAAGTATGCAATCTTTTTTAAATGCTTAATACTTATCGCAATTGCATTAATTGTTCTGGTTTCCAAGTCTCCACTGGATGATTTCAAATATAGAGCAGAATTTGTAGGACTGGCGATGCTCTCATTAGTGGGACTTATGTTACTGCCTTCAGCTGCAGATCTGATTACGATTTTTGTAGCTATAGAGCTTGCTTCTCTTCCTATAGTTGCATTAGCTGCATTTGCAACAGGTATTGATAAGTCTAGCGAATCTGGCCTTAAATTCCTGGTTTTATCCGCGATATCTTCAGCATTACTGTTGTACGGGTTTGCTTTTTTCTATGGCGCCGCAGGGACTTTGCAAGTGGTAGCGCTAGATGACTCGACTCTTACCATCTCCAGTATGTTGACTTCGCTAGACGCAGGTATGCCCTTTGGTAGTGTGCCTATACTTGTAGCTACGATTTTATCAATCTCTGGTTTGGGTTTTAAATTATCTCTGGTCCCATTTCAAATGTGGACGCCGGATGTTTATGAAGGTGCTCCTACTTCGGTTGGAGCTATGCTTTCAGTAGCTAGCAAAGCTGCTGGTTTTGCATTGTTATTAAGAATTTTATACACGACTTTGAACCATGAAGTGATTTCAGGAGATTGGTCATTGCTACTAGCGTTAATTGCTGCAATCACTATGACTGTTGGTAACCTTGTGGCGATTACCCAAAAAGATTTAAAAAGACTGCTTGCATATAGTGCTATAGCACAGGCCGGATATGTTTTAGTTGGTGTGGCTTCTTTTTCAGATTTTGGAAACGACCAACAATTGGGATCTGAAAGCGTGCTGTTCTATTTGGCAGGGTATGCCGCCATGAATGTTGCAGCTTTTGCTGTAGTCATACTTACAGTGCACAGAAAACAAACTTCTCAAATTATCAGCTTGGAAGGCCTAGGCATTTCCTCTCCATTGCTTGCAGGTACATTGGCTGTATCACTTTTAGCGCTTACAGGAATCCCCCCCAGTGTTGGATTCATGGGCAAATTCTTCATATTCAATGCAGCTATTAGCGCGGATTTAACATGGCTGGTAATTATTGGAGTCATAAACAGTGCTATTTCTGCCTACTATTACCTGAATATAATTAAGATTATGTATCTCAGAGAACCAACCGTCACTGAAAGCCAATGGCGAGTGGGATTGGCACCGTCATTAATCCTTCTACTAACTTCTGGAGCGACCTTATTTCTTGGTGTGTTCCCCAAACCATTATTGAATTTAGTTCGCGAAGCTGCACTAAGCATTATCTAACCAGCATTAACTGGCAGTAAAATCGATATACCGTCATACTTGATATATGAATTCGGATACTAGTACTTCTAGCTATATGAAAAGAGCACTAGAGCTCGCGCGTGCAGGTGAAGGCAAAGTTAGCCCTAACCCATCTGTTGGAGCTGTAATAGTGAAGGATGGTGTCATTGTTGGTGAAGGGGTAACTCAGCCAGTAGGTGGGCATCACGCAGAAATAATGGCTTTAAATACTGCTGGAGATTTGGCGTCAGGCGCAACTCTATATGTAACTCTTGAACCTTGTGCGCACCATGGAAAAACCCCCCCCTGCGTAAAAGCTCTGGTTTCCTCAGGGATCAATTCCATCAATATTTCTATGGTTGATCCTGACTTAAGAACCAATGGTGCCGGCATAGACTTCCTGCAATCTCGAGGAATTGATGTGAAAGTCGGTGAAGGAGCAGAAGAAGCTGCCGAGATCATCGAAGCCTTTACAAAGTATCAAGTACTGCAAGAACCGTTTATTTCTGCAAAATTTGCTATGAGCTTAGATGGCAAAATTGCAACTAGGACTGGGAATTCAAAATGGATATCGGGCACAGAATCAAGGGAAAGAGTTCATACACTGCGCTCAAGATCAGACGTAGTTATGATTGGAGTAGGAACTGCTATAGCAGATGACCCTTTTCTTACTGCCCGTTCCGGTATAACTAAAGCCGTGGAACAACCTGTACGGCTAATTATTGATACCTTTGGTCGACTTCCGATAAACGCGGCGCTTCTTAAAGAACCAGGGAGGACCGTTGTAGCAAGTTCAGAAATCCCGACAAATAAGAAACGATTATTGCAAAAGCACGGGGCAGAAGTTTTAGAGTTACCACGAGTCGATGGAGGTGTGGATCTTGCTGCAGCCGTTCAATGTCTTGCTGGAGAAGGTAAAATATCCGTGCTAGCCGAAGGAGGGATGACACTTCTAGGGTCATTATTTTCAAGCCGTATGGTTGATAAAGTATATGCTTTTATTGCCCCGGTGATTATTGGCGGAAAGGATGCAAAATCCCCGGTTGGGGGAGTTGGACCTGATCATTTAGCTGATGCAATTAATATGACAAAAATTTATTATGAAAAAGTCGGGAACGATATTTTGGTAACTGGATATTTAAAAAAATAAAACATGTTTACAGGGATCGTAGAAGAAATAGGGATTGTTACTAATAAAACAAAGAATTTGCTGAAGGTAACTACTTCTGCAGATTTGATGAATACCAACTTAGGGGAAAGTATAAGTGTTAGTGGTGTTTGTTTAACAATCGTTGAGAAAACACGATCGGGGTTTGCAGTTGACCTTTCAGAGGAAACTCTGAAGAAAACCAATTTGAACTCATTGGTTAAGGGCGATAAGGTTAATTTAGAAAGAGCACTGACACCAGAAAGCCGCATGGGCGGTCATTTTGTGCAAGGGCACGTGGATGACGTAGGTTTGGTAACAGCAATTTCTGGTTCTCCAATTGACCGAATGGTTAAAGTAAAAAACCCACCAAACTTATCACCTTATATTGTTCAAAAGGGTTTTATTGCCGTAAACGGTGTTAGCCTTACAGTCGTTTCAGCTAAAGGATCAGAATTTGACTTTACTCTGATACCATTTTCAGCTGAAAACACAAACCTTGGATCGCTTACTGCCGGTGACCGTGTTAATCTCGAAGTGGATATCATGGCTAAATATGTTGAGAGCATCATTGAAAGAAAGAGAGATACGTAGTGCCGTTATCTTCCGTGGAACAAGGCGTCAAAGATATTAAAGACGGGAAATTCATAATCGTTGTTGACGATGAAGACAGGGAAAATGAAGGGGATTTGGTAATTGCCGCAGAGAGAGTAACTCCTGAATCTATTAACTTCATGTCCAAGCAAGGACGTGGTTTGATTTGCGTTCCTTTAACAGAAACTAGGCTTCGTTCTCTCGACCTCGATATGATGGTATCTCGAAACACTTCGAGACATTCAACTGCATTTACTGTTTCTGTGGATATTAATAATGGCTCGACTGGCATTTCTGCTTTTGATCGTTCAGAAACAGTCCGAGCTTTAGTAGATGACAAAACTGTACCAGATGATTTAGCACGCCCTGGACATATGTTCCCCCTTGCTGCTCAGGAAGGAGGTGTACTAGTCCGTGCAGGCCAAACTGAAGCATCAGTAGATTTGGCACGACTAGCTGGATTGAAACCTGCAGCAGTACTATGTGAAATTCTAAGCGATGACGGAACAATGGCTCGCAGGCCTGAGTTAGAAATTTTCGCAAAAGAACATAATCTCAGCATTATTAGTGTTGCTGACATCATTGCGTATCGACTGGCAAATGAAAAAATGGTCGAACGAATTGCAGAGGCAAAGCTGCCTACGATTCATGGCGATGCAATTGTTATGGCTTATAGTTCAGCTGTTGATAAAGATGAACATGTTGCTATTGTTTTTGGCGATATTACAAAAGAGCCTCCATTAGTTCGAGTACACAGCGAATGTCTAACAGGAGACGTATTTGGAAGCTTAAGATGTGATTGCGGAACGCAATTGAGTAAATCACTGGATTTGATTGGTCGCAACGGTAACGGAATTTTTCTTTATATGCGACAAGAAGGCAGAGGCATAGGGATACATAACAAAATAAAAGCATACGCACTACAAGATGGTGGTGCTGACACTGTTGAAGCTAATGAAAGCCTGGGATTCCCCCCGGATCTTCGGCATTATGGTATTGGTGCTCAGATTCTGAGGGATCTAGGCGTGACGAAGATGAAATTAATGACCAATAACCCCAAAAAGGTAGTTGGTTTGGATAGTTATGGGTTAGAAATTGTGGAACGAATTCCAATACTGACAGAGCCTGTCGCGCAAAATCTAAGGTATTTGGAAACGAAGCGCGATAAATTGGGACACCTGTTGGGCCCTTTGGATAGTGCGACTTCTGAATCCACAGGCTAGCTGTCAAAATTCACATTGGTAACTAAGATCCGAATCGTTAGAATAGAGTTATGGAATCCCACAAACTAAATGGCATCGTATATTCCGAAATCCGTGTGGGCATAATAGTTTCTCAATTTAATGAAACCATTACTTCAAGATTGCTGTCAGGAGCCCAAGAAGCTCTTATGAAGGTTGGTGTTCCAAACGAAAACGTAGACATAAAATGGGTACCAGGTGCGTTTGAGATTCCGCAAATAGCATTACGTATGGCTGAGACTGGACAATGGGATGCCTTAGTTACGTTGGGCTGTGTAATTCGAGGTGAAACAAGCCATTATGATGTAGTTGTGAACGAGTCATGCCGTGGCATTACTGAGGCTGCAATGTTAACAGGGATACCCATTACGCTGGGGATTCTGACAACAGAAAATAGCGAGCAGGCTTTTGAGCGATCGGGAGGAAGTATTGGCAATAAAGGAGCTGAGGCTTCACTTGCGGCAATTGAAATGGCGGTTTTATATCGAGCTATAGATACGGAATAAGGAGTGGCTAGTGTCGATTCAGGATCAATTAATAACTGATATGCGATCAGCAATGAAATCAAGAAACGAAGTAGTCAAGAATACGGTAAGGCTAATACGTTCAGCAATTCAATATGAAGAGAAAGATAGCGGGGAAACAGCAAATGATGAGGCGGTAATCAACGTACTTTCTAGAATGATGAGACAGTATAAAGAAAGTATTGAAGCATATGACAGTGCTGGACGCCAAGATTTAGTCGAAAAAGAACAAGCACAACTTGAAATCATTTTGCAATACCTCCCTGACCAGCTCGATAGAGATTCTTTGCTTGATATGACAAAAAGCATTTTGGACGATTTAGGTGCGACTGGCATGGGTGATAGGGGTAAGGTTATGGGTACGCTGATGCCAAGAGTCAGAGGAAGAGCTGACGGATCTTTGGTTAATTCCGTGGTAGTGGAATTGCTTGAATCATTGGAAAGCAAAGGGTCCGATAGTGACGATTAGTTTTGGTGTAGTGGTATTCCCTGGGACTTGGAGTGAGACTGATTGGCAAAATGCTATTGTCGATGTTGCAGGTTCTAACTCAAGTATGGTTTTTCATAAACAAACAGACTTATCAGGTTTCGATTGTATTGTAATACCTGGAGGCTTTTCATTTGGAGATTATTTGAGACCAGGCGCTATAGCTCAGCTTTCACCTGTAATGCAATCAGTAAAAAAGCACGCAGATAATGGTGGCTTAGTGATTGGTTCTTGTAATGGATTCCAGATTTTGTGCGAAGCAGGCCTGCTTCCAGGTACCTTAATTCGGAATGACCATTTGAAATTCAAATGCAAAGAGCAGTTTTTGAAAGTGGAGAAATCATCTCCACCATTTACTTCTACTTTTAATACAAACGAAGTGATTTCAATTCCGATTTCACACGGAGATGGCAATTATTACGTCTCAGATAGTGAATTGGAACAATTGTTAGATAACAAGCAGATATTACTCAGATACTGTGATTACGAAGGTGAGATTTCGAAAGATTCAAACCCCAATGGATCTGTTGCGAATATTGCAGGAGTTACAAACTTAAGAGGGAACGTATTTGGCCTGATGCCTCACCCTGAAAGAGTTGTGGAACCACAGTTAGGTGGGGTAGATGGTTTGAGAATGATCCAATCGATTATCAACAGTGTAGCAATTACACCTTCTAGTGACAGGGTTGTATAGCGGAATTGCTCTTTCATTATTAGCTGCAGCGGGCTTTGGCCTTGGAACTGTTTTAATTAGAAAAGCACTCGAATGGGTTTCTCCCTATATAGCGACACTAATTAGTTTGGTTATTGGTGTTACTGTCTTGGGAATTTTTTGCAGCTTGTATTTTGGCATAGAAATATTTTCTCAGACTAAATCAGTTTACATCGTTACTTGCATTTTGGGTTTGTTGGTGACAGCAGCCGCAGGCTGTTTTCTAACAGCTATAAAACTTGCCGGAGCTGGCTTTGCGTCTCCTATTTTAGGAGCAAGCCCTATTTTCTCTATTGGTTTGGCTTTAACGTTCAAAGGAGAACAACCGGAATTGTTAGCCCTTATAGGTGCTTTGATTATAGTGTTCGGCGTAATCATTTTGGTAACTGATAGCAAGAGAATCAATAAAATAGAAACGGGTTACGTTAGTAATTTAGGGAACCTAAAAATCCAAGGAGTAAAGATTGGGATAGGCTTAGCGGGAATTGCTTCAATTGCTATAGCGGTAGCCGGGTATCTAGCCAGCGGGATTGTGGGAAGTTCAACTCCTGGATCCGTTGTGGCTTTCTATGAGAGCCTTTTTGGTATTTTTTTCGTCTTCATAATCATCATAAAATTTTGGGATAAACAATATATAAATAAAAAAGGCTTTTACTGGATGCTTCCTGCGGGTGTAGTTTTTGCTCTTGCAGTAGCCTCACTTTATACAGCTTTAGAACAAGCTCCACTGTCGATAGTTGCCCCCTTAGCTGGGACAGAGCCCTTGGCGACATATTTCTTCATCTTATTGATACTTAGAGGCGAAGAGTTTATAACTTTACGTGCTACTCTTGGTGCATTATTAATTGTTTTGGGCGTAGGAGTGATTGGAGCAACTTCATGAATATTTCAAATGATATTTTGGACGAAATTGCTCTAACTCGCGATGAATATGATTTGATAATAACCAAACTTGAAAGACCACCGACTTCCGTAGAATTAGGGATGTTTGGCGCGTTATGGAGCGAGCATTGTGGCTATAAACATTCAAAGCTGTTGCTTGAACTCTTCCCGACTAAAGGTGATTATGTGCAAGTCGGTGCGGGCACTGAAAACGCTGGAGTGATTGATATCGGTGACGGTATCAGCATAGTTTTCAAGATTGAATCTCATAATCACCCATCTGCTGTAGAGCCATTCCAAGGTGCTGCAACGGGAGTGGGTGGTATCATTCGTGATATTTTAGCTATGGGCGCCAGACCTATTGCGCTCCTAAACTCTTTAAGATTTGGACCCCTAAGCCACCCGCATAATAAATTCCTGTACAACCGCGTTGTATCTGGGATATCTGCGTACGGTAACTGCACAGGTATTCCAGATGTAGGGGGTGAAGTAAAGTTCGCCAATTCATATTCAGGCAATCCATTAGTAAACGCTATGTGTATCGGTCTTTTAAGGGATGGCCAACTTATTAGGGCTACTACAGGAAAACCAGGATCATTGTTGCTATTAGTTGGAGCACCAACTGGGCGAGATGGAATTCACGGTGCGTCTGGATTAGCATCACGAACTTTTTCAAATGATCGTGAAATGCGCCCCACTGTTCAAGTGGGAGATCCTTTTTTGGAAAAAGTCTTAATCGAGGCTTGCCTGGAAGTTGCACGTACTGGTTTATTAGAAGGGATGCAGGATTTAGGAGCTGCAGGACTCACTAGCAGTGTAGTTGAGATTGCTGAGCGAGGGCAAACAGGTTTCAAGCTCGATGTTTCTAAGGTTCCTAGGAGAGAAGCAGGATTAGGTGCTTATGAGGTTATGCTATCTGAGTCGCAGGAACGGATGCTTTTGATCGTGCGACCTGAAAATTTACAGAAAGTTTCTGAAATTTTATCCAGATGGGATTTGCCCCACAATGTTATAGGAGAGTCCACACAAGATGGTATTGCCCGAATATTTGATGGAGTTGAGTTGGTTGGGGCGGCTCCAGTTTCAATTCTGACTGACGCACCTCAATATCGACCTGAGTCAAAGAGACCAAGCTATATGGATTTAGTGCAGAACCAACCAATCCCTTCTGAATTATTACTTAACGAAGCAGGTTCTCTTTTGCTCAGGATGATCGCTTCCCCTAATATAGCTAGCCGGCATTCAATATATAGCCAATACGACCATGAAGTTCAAACAAATACAATTCTAAAACCAGGCGTTTCTGATGCAGCAGTATTACGTTTGCGAGATAGCGTTAAGGGACTTGCTATTGCAACGGATGGAAATGGCCGGTATACATATCTTGATCCTTATATAGGTGGTGCGATTGCTGTTGCTGAAGCTTGTAGAAATGTAGCATGTACCGGCGCAAAACCAGTAGCTGTTACTGATTGTTTGAATTTTGGTAACCCAGAAAACCCTGAGATTTACTATCAACTTGAAAATGCCATTAGGGGAGCAGCGGATGCCTGCACGTTTTTCGAAGTTCCAGTAATTAGTGGCAACGTCTCTCTTTACAACGAAACAAAGGAAGGCCCAATTGACCCTACGCCAATAATTGGAGTAGTCGGAATTTTGGAGAATGTTGATCATTGCCTATCAAGCGGGTTCAAGAATACCGGCGATCGTGTGTTTCTACTGGGAACACATGAATTAGCTGGTGATCCTTCCAACCTTGCAGGTTCAGAGTACCTCGAGTTTATCCACCAAATGGTTATAGGGCGTCCTAAAATTGACTTAGAAGCTGAATTCAAATTGCAAAAGCTGTTAGTAAAACTCGCCAAAGACCAATCAATCAATTCTGCTCATGATTGCTCTGAAGGGGGAATGATTGTTGCAATAGCTGAGATGGCAATACTCGGTGGTATAGGCGTTGATTTGGATTTTAAGATGACGGGGCGCTGGGACGCAGCTTTGTTTGGAGAGAACCAATCCTTGGTAGTTGTTACGGCTGCACCTGATGAAACTAAAAATACATTAGATACAGTTAAAAGATTTGGAGTTCCTTTTTTGGAAATTGGAATTGTAGGGGGGAATCGATTTTTACACTCGAATGGCATAGACTTATCGATTGTTGAATTAACTCAGCATTATATGGATGGGCTTCAAACGCTGCGTGCATGATGCTAAACATCTTATAAACTTAAGCGTTTCTCTCTTGACGTCTCACGAGAGGGCATCGTTGATAATGACCTTGGCGCGATGAGACACCAGGGGCTTGTTTAAAAAGCTACCCTGAGTTCAACTTTTCAATGATATCCTATGTGGATTCCACATTTGATTTTCTATTTTTGAGGTATTACATATGCGAGTAATTTTTTTACAAGACGTGCCAGGTACTGCAGATGCTGGTGAGATAAAAGTAGTTAAAAATGGGTTTGCCCGTAATTTCCTTTTACCTAAGGGATTGGCAGCGCCAGCAACTAAAGACTCCATACAGCGCACAAATGCCATAGAGAAATCTGCAAAGGAGTTGCGCCTAAAACAATCAAATGATTGGCAGGTTGTAGCAGATGCAATTTCTGGTACAAAAATTGTTGTTGAGGCAAGGGTAGGCCCTAATGGGAGACTGTTTGGTGCTGTTACGGGAAGACATATAGCTGATCGTTTATCTGAAATAACTGATAGGAAATTGGATCATCGTCAAGTTTTACTTGGAGAGACTATTCATGACCCCGGCGATTATGAAGTGAAGATTCGTTTATACAGAGAAGTACAAACTGTAGTCAATTTATCTGTAATCCCGGAAGGATATGTTGAACCATTTGAATTGCCCGAAACAGCTTCTATTGATAATGATCCCGCGGAAGAGGCAGCACCCGTTGATGAAGAATTAGCAGCTGATCCTGCGGAAGAGACAACACCGGTTGATGAAGAATTAGCATCTGACCCTGCTGAAGAAACGACACCTAATTGATCAGAATCTGAATTATACGGAACTAGTAAATGTACGCAGAACAATTGCCGCCCCATGATACAGATGCTGAAGAAGCAGTCATCGGTTCTTTGCTTATTGATGGTGATGCAATTAATAGAATTGCCACTGTCTTGGCCGGTAATGATTTTTATCGTGAACGTAACCGTTGGTGTTATGAAGCTTGCCGTTCTCTGTATGAGAGAGGCGATGCCATCAACCAGCTCACCGTTTCACATGAATTGAGTTTAACAGAACGCCTAGAGGGCGTAGGAGGTCCCGCTTATTTAAGTCACCTTGTGGCAATGGTACCTACGTCAGTACATATAGAGCACTACGCAAGGTTAGTGAATAGAACTGCTACTATGCGCCGCTTGATTGATGCTGCAGGTGATATAGCCGCCATTGGTTATGCAGATGCAGCTGATGTTGATCAGGCTATTACTCAAGCAGAGGATGCAGTTTTTAAGGTCAGGGGAACCTCGGCAGTTCGTGATTTTGTTACCTTAAGACAAGTATTAGATGAGTACCTAGAGGAAACAGCAACACTAGAAGGATCTACAGATAAATCACTTCAACCTGTTAATGCTGGGTTTACGGATATCGATGCAGCATTGGGCGGTTTACAAAGAGGGGATTTAGTAATAATCGCTGCAAGACCTTCATTAGGTAAATCTACATTGGCAATGAATATTGCAAGGAATGCTGCACGTCAAGGAGCGACTAGTGCAGTGTTCAGTTTGGAGATGAGTCGAGATCAACTTGCTCTACGATTATTATGCGCAGAAGCTGAAGTGGTTAGCCATAGATTAAGAATTGGGCTTCTGACTGATGCAGAATCTGCACGTGTGATGGAATCAATTGGCGAATTGTCAGATCTGCCTCTATATATGGATGATTCTGCGGTACAAAGTGTCCCCCAGATGCGATCAAAGTTGCGCAGATTGCATACCGAAAGAGGCGTGGATTTAGTGATTGTTGATTACCTTCAACTGATGAGCGGTTCAAGCTCAAGAGGGGAAAATCGTGTAAGTGAACTGGGAGAAATCACCCGTTCTTTGAAGGCTGTCGCAAGGGATTTAAATGTACCTGTTATTGCAATTTCTCAGTTAAGTAGGGCGATCGAGCAAAGGCCTGACCATAGACCAATGCTATCGGATCTTCGCGAATCGGGATCAATCGAACAGGATGCTGATGTGGTAGCTTTTATACACAGAGAAGACAAATATACAGATTTAGAAACTTGGGAACAACGCAATCCGACCAAACCCTATCCTGAAAACCTTGCGCAGATTGTTATAGCTAAAAATCGACATGGAGATACGCCAACCGTGGAACTCTATTTCCGTGGTCACTTTTTTAGATTCGAGAATTTAGCTACAGCAGAATCATCGATTGGATGGGAATAAATGAACAGTTTTCAGGGATTCCCTAGCGGCACTCGCAGTATCCCGGTTCCGTCTTTGCTATTGGGTTCACTATTAGAAGAAATAGAAGATATTGCAGAAATTCGGTGCACGTTGAGATTTTTCTGGCACATTTCCCAGGTTAAAGGCACAAGTAGGTTTGTCGGCTCTGAAACATTATTAGCGGATCAAATACTCCTTCGCATTATGGGATCCGTCGCAGAAATTGAACGAGGCCTGAGTTTGGCTGTCGAACACGGGACTTTGGTTTTTCAGGATGATGGCTCTGGTTCAGGAAGGTATTTCATTAACGACATTGAAGGTAGAAATGCAGCTTTGAAAGCAAATGATCGGTTTCTAAAGCTCAGTGAACATATAATTAACCACAACGATTCTCCTGTCTTGGCAAAATCAAATATTTACAGACTTTACGAATCTAATATTGGCATATTGACACCTATTATTTCTGAGGAATTACGTGACGCTGAGACTATTTACCCTTTAGATTGGATCGAGCTGGCTATAAAAGAATCAGTAGAGAACAATGCTCGAAGTTGGCGCTATGTTTCTCGTGTCTTAGAACGTTGGAAAAGGGAAGGAAATAACGTTGGAGCGGATGGAAAGCCTAGGAGAAATCCTGAAACGATTACAGCAGCAGAGTATAGACGCCAGTCCAGCTGATGCGCGTGAAATATTAGCTATTGTTGAACCAGAGCAGATAGTTCCGCCGTGTCAGATTTGCGGGGGCAGAGGCTGGCTGCGTAGGAACTTGATTTTAGGCCATCCAGATTTTGGTAGAGCTCAACCTTGTGAGTGCCAACTGGAAATGAGTGAAGATCAACGACTATCACGCCTTAGACGTTACAGCAACATGGGAGTTTTATCTCAACTGAATTTTAAAGATACGATTCCTGATGGCCGGGGCGTGAGCCTTGAAATCAAAAAAAGATTTAAAACTGCCTTTGATTTCGCAATAGCTTATTCTAATGAACCTAGTGGTTGGTTAGTTCTCACCGGTTCAAGTGGTTCCGGGAAAACTCACCTAGCTGCATCCATCGCCAATCGATGTATGGAGAGAGGACTACCTGTTTTTTTCGCCTTTGTTCCAGACTTACTCGACCATTTAAGGGCTTCATTCAATCCTGATCATGAACTTTCGTATGACGAATTGTTTGAGCAAGTTAAGTCCATTCCATTATTAGTGCTTGATGACCTTGGCTCTCAAAGCTCCACTTCTTGGGCTGATGAAAAGCTATTTCAAGTACTCAACCATCGTTATGTTGCCAATTTGCCAACTGTTATTACTACAAATTCACCCATAGATGAAATGAACGAACGAACAAAAGCTAGAATCGAAGATACTCTCGTTGCTAAAATTTTTGACTTGGGAGTAAACCTTGATAACAAACTTCTTACAGGGATTGGCGAAATTGCTCTACCAATGCTCCAGTCTATGACTTTTGATTCCTTTAAGATCAACGGGAGGTCGTTGAAGCAAGCTGAGAAACAGACATTAGAGGCTTCTCTGCGTATGGCTCAAGCTTATGCGAGTGATCCAGATGGGTGGCTAGTGTTTTTGGGAAATTCAGGAACTGGTAAAACTCATTTATCGATTTCAATTGCCAAATCTCAACTGGAGTTAGGGAAAGAAGTTTTCTTTACGTTTGTTCCAGATTTACTTGACCACTTGAGGTATACATTTAGTCCAGATAGCCGAGTGACATACGACGGCCTTTTCGAAAAAGTAAAACGGACACCGTTACTTATACTCGATGATTTGGGGTCAGAATCAGCAACTCCTTGGGCTCACGAAAAGCTGTACCAAATAATAGTGCAAAGACACAACGCGAGGCTACCTACAATTATCACCACAAGGAATTTGCCGGCAGCACATGGGGATCCCATAGCATCCAGACTAAATGATCCTCGAGTTGTCCAGGTGATGCCCATCGAGGCACCAGATTACAGAAATAGTGGTTCTGGGTCAGCACGATAATGGTTCAGGATAATCCTTGCGAATTTTGCGATATTGCTAATGGCAAAGCTAGTGGCGAGATAATATACCAAGACGACGGCCTTATTGTTTTTAGAAATATTTTGACTTGGGTACCGTTAATGCTCTTAGTCGCACCCAAAAAGCACTTAACACAAATTGAATTTTGGACTTCAGACATTTTCCAGAAAGCTGGTAATTTAGCTGTAAAGATTGGGTTGGAAAAAGCTCCAAATGGCTTTCGGATTTTATCTAATTTCGGGAGTGATGGTCTACAGACGCAAATGCACGCCCATCTTCATGTTTTGGGTGGACGTGCGCTTGGGTTGTATGTGGATTTCGAAGGAAAAGGTGATTTTTGGTCAAGAGTTTATGGGGGCAACCAGCAGTGATCCAAATATTACTAGTAGGAGTAGGAGGTTTTATTGGTGCCGTATTAAGGTATTCCATTTCTATCTGGATATCAGGCAAAAATAGCGACCCTACTTCATTCCCCTTAGGAACATTGAGCGTCAATGTAATAGGTTGTTTTATTATCGGATTATTAGCTGGGTTACTCCTAATATCGGGAGAAATTTCTGAAAGAGCCAAGTTGTTTCTTATTGTCGGTTTGTTAGGCGGGTTTACTACATTTTCTGCGTTTGGGTATGAATCTTTGAACTTAATGCGTTTAGGTCAAAGCGGAACTGTTGCAGCATATGTGCTTTTGACTTTAGTAATGACCCTATTTACTACATGGTTAGGTTATATTATTGGCAAAGCAATCACTGGATGACGAAGCAGATTCTTAATTGACCTAAAGAACCATTTCAGTGGCGCCACTTTCAACTCTCGGCTAAACTTGTTTGCTGAATCAATATTATGCCTACTAATCGCAAGACCTCTCTGCGGTACGATCCGCAGGCAATAGACACCAAATGGCAGGCCCGTTGGGAATCTGATGGTTTGCATCAAACCAAAGATGACGGCCTCAAACCAAAGTGGTATGCCCTGACTATGTACCCATATCCTTCTGGCGATCTGCATATCGGTCATTGGTATGCGATATCACCTGCAGACACTTACGCAAGATTTATGAGAATGAAAGGGTATAACGTACTTTTCCCCATGGGGTTTGATGCATTTGGACTGCCTGCTGAAAATGCGGCTATTAGGAACAAAGTAGATCCTTCTGAATGGACATTCGCGAACATCGAAAGGATGCGGAAACAATTGAAGTCGATGGGTCCAGTCTTTGACTGGGAACGTGAAGTTATTACTTGTGATCCTGATTATTACCGATGGAATCAGTGGTTATTTTTAAAATTATACGAGAAGGGGTTAGCTTATAGAGCAGAGGCAGCTGTAAATTGGTGCCCTGGATGCCAAACCGTTCTTGCGAATGAACAAGTAGTAGATGGTAAATGCGAACGCTCAGAAGATGTAGTGATTCGGCGAGAAATGGAGCAATGGTTCCTTCGGATCACTTCTTATGCCGACGAATTAATTGATTTTTCAAAAGTTATTGACTGGCCTGAACGGATTAAGTCAATGCAAACTAATTGGGTTGGCAGAAGCGAGGGTGTGAAAGTTGGCTTCGATATATCAGAATATAGACTGGATCAAGACGATATTTCAGTTTTCACTACAAGGATTGATACTATATTCGGTGTGACATTTCTTGCGCTGGCTCCTGAAAATCCACTAGTCGACCTTTTGACTACTAATGAGAACCGGGATGCTGTTAATGTTTATGTCAATAAAGCTCGTGAATCCACTGAAATAGAAAGACTATCATCCGAAAGAGAACAAACCGGAGTACCTACTGGGGCATACGCAATTAATAAAATTAACGGTGAGCGTATACCGATTCTGGTAGCTGATTATGTTTTGCATTCATATGGGACTGGAGCTGTGATGGGAGTCCCCGCTCACGATGATAGAGACTTTTATTTCGCTAAAAAATACGGACTAGATATTCGATTAGTTGTAGCCCCACTTGATTGGGATGGAACAACTGAACTTAAAGAAGCTTTTACCGATAAGTATTCAGGCATTTTGACATCGTCTGGTGCTTTCACTGGTATGAGCGCAGAAGATGGGTATAAGGCAATTGTGGATGAGGTCAATGACCATGGCTGGGGCGGAAGTACCGTTTCTTATCGCATGCGAGACTGGTTAATCTCAAGACAGCGTTACTGGGGTACTCCTATTCCAATTGTTCATTGTGAAAAATGTGGGACGGTACCCGTACCAGAGTCTCAATTACCAGTGTCTTTACCTTCTGGCGTTGAATTTAGCCCAACAGGGGAATCACCGTTGAACTATCACAGTGATTTTGTCCATACTAAATGTCCTGCTTGCGGATTGGATGCTAAGCGTGAGACGGACACCATGGATACATTTGTAGATTCATCGTGGTATTTCTTACGCTACCTAAGCCCACGCTTTGATAAAAACCCTGTAGATTTCGAAAAAGTGAAATTATGGGGTGCTGTCGATCAGTATATGGGAGGTGCAGAGCATGCAGTGATGCATCTTCTGTATGCTCGTTTTATAACGAAGGCAATTAGAGATCTCGGTATAATTGATTTTGATGAGCCCTTTCTTCGCCTTTTTAATCAAGGTGTAATACTTTCAAATCATGCAAAAATGTCAAAAAGCAGGGGTAATGTAATTGCTCCTGATGATTATGTTCATGAACTAGGTGCTGATGTAGTCCGCCTTTATTTAATGTTTCTTGGGCCATGGGAATCTGGAGGAGACTGGTCAGATGCAGGAATCAATGGGGTCGCCCGCTGGGTTACTAGAGTATGGGATATTTGCAATAAAAATTCTGATCAACTCCTCGACAGTAGCGTTTCGGGGGACCGTAGCCTTCTTCGTAAACTTCACCAAACAATTTACCGTGTTAACAATGACCTTCAGAAATTTAAATT
>CAYMJY010000003.1:64315-66586 GCA_964391355.1 uncultured Dehalococcoidia bacterium
CGGATCGAGGTTGCAGCAGGAATTGATGACTCAGCTGCTAAAGAAATAGCACTTCAAAGCGAACGCGTAGCCGCGTATACAAAGGATAAGCAGATAATTAAGGTTGTCTACGTGCCGGATCGGTATTTAGTCAGCATCGTCGTAAAGCATTAGTATTGAGATAAACAAAAACAACTTATCTCTATCTCGTCTAAGTAAAGGAGGTTAGGAAATGGTTGCAGCACAGGTCGCATCATCTGCTGAATTTGTAAGGAATGCCTACAAGAAGATTGATGAAAATCTCAAAATAGTTCGACGTAGACTTAATAGACCCCTCACTTACGCAGAAAAAGTGCTTCTTGGGCATCTAGCAGATGCCGAAAACGCTGAACTGCTTTCTGGTGAGAGTTTTATTAATTTAAAACCTGACCGTGTCGCACTTCAAGACGTTACTGGTCAGATGACAATCCTGCAATTCATGCAAGCAAATAGATCCAACGCAGCCGTTCCAACAACAGTACATTGCGACCATCTAATACAAGCTTTTGCCGGTGCTGGTAAAGATACTGACGAAGCAGTTATTCAAAACAAGGAAGTTTATGATTTTTTGCGCAGCGCTGCTAATAAATATGGTTTGGGGTTTTGGGGTCCTGGCTCAGGGATCATTCATCAAGTAGTTCTTGAAAATTATGCATTCCCAGGAGGAATGATGATTGGCACAGATTCTCATACTCCTAATGCAGGTGGACTGGGTATGTTTGCAGCTGGAGTAGGAGGCGCTGACGCTGTGGATGTAATGGCGGGATTTGCTTGGGAAGTCCTATACCCGAAACTTATAGGAGTGAAACTTACTGGAACTTTGAATGGCTGGACGGCACCTAAGGATGTGATCTTAAAGTTAGCTGGGATTCTTACGGTCAAGGGTGGCACTAACGCTGTAGTCGAATATTTTGGACCAGGCACTGAGTCAATTAGCGCTACTGGTAAAGCAACTATTACAAACATGGGCGCAGAATTAGGGGCAACAACCTCTATCTTTCCTTATGACCATCGAGCCTCAAAGTATCTCGATGCTACGGATAGACAAGAATTGTCTTCAATAGCTGAAGAGTATCAGCATTTATTGGCAGCAGATGAAGAAGTATCGCTTAATCCTGAAAAATTCTTTGATCGTATTGTTGAGATTAACCTTAGTGAATTAGAGCCACATGTTGTTGGGCCCCACACTCCGGATCTGGCTAGGCCGATTTCAGAAATGGCATCAGCTGTTGAAATTGAGGGATATCCGGATCCACTGTCCGCAGCATTAATTGGTTCCTGTACTAATTCCTCATATGAAGATATAGCTCGAGTTGCAGATTTAGCCAAGCAAGCAGCGGCTCATGGTGCAAAAATCAGAGTTCCGCTTTTGATATCTCCCGGTTCTGAGGCAGTTCATGCAACAATTCAACGAGATGGTCAAATGCAAGATTTGGAAGCTATTGGTGCTACTGTACTAGCAAATGCATGCGGTCCCTGCATTGGTCAATGGAAGCGACCTAGCATAGAAGCTGGCCAATCAAATTCAATTGTCACGTCTTTTAATAGAAATTTCCCTGCCAGGAATGACGGGAATGCTGGGACTAACAATTTCATTACTAGCCCTGAAATGGTACTTGCTTATGCGTTGTCTGGAAAACTTAGTTTTAACCCTCTGGTTGACTCAATTGAAACTAACGGTGAGTCATGGAAACTGACTGCACCAGGGCAAGCACCAGAGGTGCCAGAAGACGGGTATGTTGGCAGAAACCATGGATACGAACCCCCTTCGTCTGATGGCCTTGAAGTAACCGTGGAGGTTGACCCCAAGTCAAATAGGCTTGAAATCCTTCAACCATTCCTAGCTTGGGATGGCTCAGATTTCAAAGATTTGAGGTTGCTAGTGAAAGCAAAAGGCAAATGTACTACAGACCATATTTCACCGGCGGGGCCCTGGCTTCGCTTCAGAGGCCATTTGAGTAACCTCAGTGACAATGCGTTCTTAGGTGCAATTAATGCTTTTACAGATGTACCTGGTAAAGGACTCAATGTTGAAACTGGAGAGGAAGCTTTGCCTTTCCCTCAAATAGCTCAAGATTACAAGGCTAGAGGACTATCATGGATTGTGGTAGGTGATGAAAATTATGGTGAAGGATCTTCAAGAGAGCATGCTGCAATGTCTCCAAGACTTTTGGGTGCAAAAGCAGTAATTGTAAGATCATTCGCACGTATTCACGAGTCCAACCTAAAAAAGCAAGGGATACTGCCCTTAAC
>CAYMJY010000004.1:0-45073 GCA_964391355.1 uncultured Dehalococcoidia bacterium
AGGGCGTGGACTACCCGGGTATCTAATCCGGTTCGCTCCCCACGCTTTCGAGCCTTAGCGTCAGGGACGGCCCAGAGCACCGCTTTCGCCTCTGGTGTTCCTCCTGATATCTACGCATTTCACCACTACACCAGGAATTCCGTACTCCTCTACCGCCCTCAAGCCAAGTTGTATCGGCGGACCTCTCCAAGTTAAGCCTGGAGTTTAAACCACCGACGGACTCAGCCGCCTGCGCTCCCTTTACGCCCAGTAAATCCGGACAACGCTTGCCCCCTACGTATTACCGCGGCTGCTGGCACGTAGTTAGCCGGGGCTTATTCCGAGAGTACCGTCAGAACTTCTTCCTCTCGAAAAGGGGTTTACAACCCGCAGGCCTTCATCCCCCACGCGGCGTCGCTGCGTCAGGCTTTCGCCCATTGCGCAAGATTCCCTGCTGCTGCCTCCCGTAGGAGTGGGGGCCGTGTCTCAGTCCCCCTCTGGCCGGTCGTGCTCTCACACCGGCTACCCGTCGTCGGCTTGGTGAGCCACTACCTCACCAACTACCTGATGGGACGCAAGCTCGTCCACTGGTGCCCGAAGGCTTTCATCCTTGATCTTATGGTCAAGGATCACATGCGGTATTAGCCCGAATTTCTCCGGGTTGTCCCCCGCCAATGGGTAGATTGCTTACGCGTTACTCAGCCGTCTGCCACTAACTCCCCCACCGAAGTGAGTTCGTTCGTGCGACTTGCATGCATTAGGCGCGCCGCCAGCGTTCGTCCTGAGCCAGGATCAAACTCTCAGTAAAAGGATCCTAAGATCCTTTAGTGTTTGACCTAACTAAATATATAAAACTATCCGTCTCTCAAAGAGACGGGGCGCCTTCCTTTCACTATTCACTTGTTAACGTGCAAAAAACAGATGCCCCTCAAATGGGGGCTTAAGCACGATAGCCCATTTAAGGCTTTCAGTCAACATCCGTAGTCATAAGATCTGCCTAACAGAACCAACTTGAACAAGATAATTCCATATTTCCTTTTGAACGAAATTTATTGACTTAGAGGAGTCAATTATTACGCATCTGCTAGATTCATTTGCTGCGACATGTCTGAATCCTGTGAAAACTCTCGAGTGAAAGCTTTCATTCATATCTTCGAAACGCCTTTCGTTAGATTCATTATCACGAGCTACACCTCTATTAAAAGCCTGTGCTGGTTCCAAATCTAAGATAAATGTATGGTCGGGGTACACCCCCTGAGTAGCAATACTGTTAACCCTTTCAATAACCTCTAAAGGCAATTCATGCCCATATCCCTGGTACGCTGTTGTTGAATCACAATAGCGATCCGCCACAACAATGGTGCCTTTGGCTAAAGCAGGCTTAATGATATTTCTAACTAATTCTGTTCTCGCTGCTGCAAAAGCTAATAATTCCGCCTGTGGAGAAATTTCCCTGCCTGTTTCTTTCAACCAAGCTCGTAGCAACTCCCCTAAATCAGTACCACCTGGTTCATGAACAAGTAGGACGCTCGAACCGTTACTTTCAAGCGTATCGGCGAGCAGCCGAGCTTGTGTTGTTTTACCGGTTCCATCGCCACCTTCAAATGATATGAACATATTATTCTCTGTGAATAGTGACGCGCCGAGATTGTCCACGCCCTATGCTGTAAGATTTCAAGTTTGAACGTTCAACAATTTTATGCTGGATTTTTCTAACAAAAGAGCTTTGAGGGCTTAGCTCAACGTCACCTTTTAATCCATCACTAATACTGCTTATCCCCTTTTGAGCCTCAAGCTCAGCAAGCTCCAAAACTCCTCCAATCTCATTCACGTCGTTTGCTCTTGATGCCCAAAGGCTGAAAAAATAACTGATTTGCTCGACAGTATTCCTCCGCAATACGTGTACAGGTATCGACAATTTCTCTGCGCTTAGGAGTACATTGGGCCTTCGCCTATAATGAGCTTTAGTTGTAAGGACAAATTCCGATTTTTGAGGTTCATCAACTATCCCAACGCTGAAACCCAACCGTAAAGCAACTTCCGTCAAACGTTGAGAATCCACTCCGAAAGGGAAGATTCGAACATTCTTATTTGTGGTTTTCTGAATAGTATTGAAGAAGGAGTCCATTCCCAGAGATTTTTTTGTATCACCGAACTTACTTAACGCTTGAGGGCTTTTCTTGTCATTGTTCTGCCTCTGATCATTTTTTGCTGATACCACTATTCCATCAGAATTTATGGAGCGAATTTCAGGTTGAGTTTCATATCCCCTCAGAATTTTATCGACAGTCGTGGCAACGTCTAAATGGATGTTTACTTTTTCCCAGCTTTGTATTTCAACAAGAACGTCAAATGTAGGAGGTGATTGCCTTTCAAGGACAGTTTTTTGTGTAGCTCTTCTTCTTGCTTCATCATCACCAAGGGTAACTGCTTTTACACCACCTACTAGGTCTGAAAGTGTAGGATTTGCAATAAGGTTCTCTAACGTATTGCCATGAGCGGTAGCAATTAGTTGCACACCTCTCTCAGCAATCGTGCGAGCGGCTATTGCTTCTTGTTCTGTACCCATTTCGTCTATAACTATTACTTGCGGCATATGGTTTTCAACAGCCTCGATCATGACTGAATGCTGCATTTCTGGAGTAGGGACCTGCAACCTCCTAGACCTACCTATTGCCGGATGAGGAATGTCTCCGTCTCCTGCTATTTCATTAGAAGTATCAACTATTACTGTTCTTCTACTAGCATCATTGGCCAACATCCTTGCAACTTCTCTCAACATCGTGGTCTTACCTACGCCCGGGCGCCCTACTAATAAAACACTTCGCCCTTCTCGTACGATATCCTCGATTAGTTTTGCGGTGCCTTCAATAGCCCTCCCTATACGGCATGTCAATCCAATAATCACACCAGATCTATTTCTCAGAGCTGAAATTCTATGCAATGTGCGCTCTATCCCTGCTCTGTTATCAGCCCCAAATAAACCAATCTGTTTCGTAACGAAAGCGATGTCTTCTTGCGATACTTCAATGTCTTCAAGAGTTATTGTGTCATCAGAAAACCGCAATTCAGGATTCCTTCCAAGGTCTAGAACAACCTCAAGAAGAATAGCATTCCCTTTTGTTGAATTGTTTTGGATATAACTAGGTAGTCGATGCAGTAGAATTTCTATTTCGTTATCTAGATTATCAGCTCTTAAATTTGAAATTTTAGTCACTACGGTTAATACCTTGAGTTGCGTGTTTATCTATGGAGATGTCTATAAATACTAGATGCAACAACTGTTGGTTGAAAATCAGGTTCATGATTTACTTTTGTCACCTATTTTGTTTCATTGACTCAATAGTCATTCGCACAAAATAATCGTGCACTCTGCAATCTTTAGTTAACTCAGGGTGAAATGCTGTCGCCAATAAATTATTTTCACGCACCGCTACAATCGTATCGTCATCCAACCTCGATAGAACATCGACTCCGCTATTTGCTTTTACCACATATGGAGCCCTTATAAATATTGCTTCAAACATCCCGCCAGAAATACCAGTAAATTTGATTTTTGTAGAAAATGAATTAACTTGTCTGCCAAACGCATTTCTTTGCACTACAGTGTTCATCAATTTTAGTGGACTCGGTTCCGGTTCGATTAAGGAGCCTGCCAAAAGTATCATCCCCGCGCAGGTTCCCCAAACTGGCCTTCCATTTCCAGCAAACTCTATGATTGGTTGTCGAAGATCATAAACATCTAGGAGTTTTGCAATCGTAGTGCTCTCTCCTCCAGGAATGATCAAAGAATCAACTTCAGATAACTCTCGGCTATTTCTTACCTCTATAACATCAACTTTAAGGGCTTTTAAAAGATTCGAGTGCTCAAGAAAATCACCTTGTAAGGCTAGAATTCCAACAGAAGTGTTATTTGGCAATCTACCAACCTCGTGTTGCAAGAAGTTCCTGAGGGTCTATCGAGCGAGCGCTAATTCCCACCATAGCTTCCCCTAAACCTCGAGATGCCTCAGCAATAAGGGAAGGGTCGTTGTAATTTGTAACAGCCTTTACCATAGCCTTACCTCGCGCTGAAGGATCACCAGACTTGAAAATTCCAGATCCTACAAAAACGCCGTCAGCGCCTAACTGCATCATGAGAGCAGCGTCCGCAGGAGTAGCGACGCCACCTGCAGCAAAATTAACTACCGGCACTCTCCCTATTCTTTTTACTTCTTGAACCAATTCGATTGAGGCGCCAATGCTTTTGGCAAATGTCGTTAATTCTTCGTCAGGTAAATTTTGAAGCTGTCGGATTTGACCCTGTACCGTTCGCATATGCCGGACTGCTTCAACCACGTCCCCAGTTCCTGCTTCTCCTTTAGTACGAATCATTGCGGCACCTTCACCTATGCGCCTCAATGCTTCGCCAAGGTCCCTGCACCCACATACGAAAGGCACTTTAAATGAATCTTTCCAAACATGGAAAGATTCATCAGCAGGAGTCAAAACTTCTGATTCGTCTATGAAATCAACGCCTATAGATTCAAGTACTTGTGCCTCTACAAAATGACCTATACGGCATTTTGCCATCACAGGCACGCTGACAGATTTAATAATTTCATCGATTAATCCAGGATCAGACATTCGAGCTACCCCGCCATCTGCACGGATATCGGCAGGTACGCGTTCTAATGCCATTACAGCACAAGCACCCGCGTCTTCTGCAATGCGTGCGTGCTCTGCTGTAACGACATCCATGATGACGCCACCCTTTAGCATCTGAGCTAATCCAGACTTGACTTGAAATGTACCAGTTTGTTCTACCATTTTGACACCATTCCGTGTTATGTACTCAAATTATATCCGATAAGTATTCGCCAGCAATGTTGTTAATAAACTACCCTTAAGTTGGTTTGTTAAAAAGTAGGATTTTGGCACAATAAGCTTATGCTTTATGCTTACGGACGGAGTTGCAACAATGATTTATGATCTTCGCACATACCAACTAAGACCGCGAGGTGCACCCGAATTTTCAAAGCGTTTGGAGGCAGGGTTATCTTTTCGTGAGAAATTTTCACCTCTTGGTGCTTATTTCAGTACTGAAGTTGGTACATTAAATGAGGTGGTCCATATTTGGCCTTACGAAAGTATTGCACACGCAGAGCAAGTTCGAGCTGAGCTGTCTAGATCCCCTAACCCTGATTGGCCACCTAAAGCTGATGATCTAATTCTTAGCATGAAGTCTGAATATCTTGCATCAACACCACTGATGCAGGAATGGGAAGGGCCCAGAAAATTGGGAGAGGTTTATGAACTCAGGATTTATACCTATCGTGCAGGTTCATTGCCCACAGTGGTTACTGAATGGGAGAAACTACTTCCAAAGCGCGAAGCCTACTCACCTATCGCTGGTGCATGGATTAATGCGCAAGGGTCCAACAAGTTTTACCATCTTTGGCCGTATTCTAGCCTAGACCAACGGGCGAAAATTCGTTCTGAGTCAGTTGCTGCTGGAGATTGGCCTCCCAATACCTCAGAAATCATGTTGCATCAAGAAAATAAAATCCTAATACCATCAAATTTTTCCCCCTTACATTAAAATGCGTGCATCAAGATTCCTAACCAAAACACTTCGTGAAGTACCATCGGACACTGAGACAATTAGTCATCAGTTGATGGTGAGAACTGGCATGATCCAGCAAGTATCTGCAGGAATCTACTCTTATTTACCTTTAGCGCTTCGAGCATTACGGAAAATTGAAACCATAATTAGAGAGGAAATGGATAATGCAGGTGCAATCGAAGTACGAATGCCCGTTCTTCAACCAATAGAAATTTGGGAGCAAACAGGCAGAAGTAATACTGTCGGCCCAATATTGTTCAAACTTGAAGATCGACGGAATAGAGCCCTAGTATTAGGCCCTACTCATGAAGAAATAGTAACGGGAATAGCTAAATCAAATACCTCTTCTTACAGGGATCTCCCTAGGATCATTTATCAAATTCAAACCAAATTTAGAGATGAACCCAGACCTAGAGCAGGACTCCTTAGGGGCAGGGAATTTGATATGAAAGACGCATATTCATTTGACACAGATCAAGCTGGCTTAGATGTTTCATATCAACGTATGGTGGAGGCCTACGATAATATTTTCAGAAGATGTGAGCTGCCAACTATAAAAGTAGAAGCCGACTCTGGTGCAATTGGAGGCAAAGATTCACATGAATTTATTATGCCTGCCGAAAATGGTGAGGATCTGGTGATCACTTGCTCCAAGTGTGATTATGCTGCGAACGTAGAAAAAGCAAAATCAAATCCTCCGGCCTTTATTTCAAAAGAAATTGAACAAATGCAAAGAGTCTCCACTCCAAAACAAAGTACGATTGAGCAAGTTTCTTCATTTTTCAATGCCCCTACGGCTCAAACCATCAAGACTCTTATTTATAAAGCCGACAATACTTTATTACTTGTTGCTATCCGCGGTGACTTAGAAGTTAATGAAGTTAAACTATCCAATTACTTAACTGCAACCGATTTACGCCTAGCTACCAAGGAAGAAGTTGATAATGCCAACCTTGTATCCGGTTATGTTTCTCCTATTGGATTAAATACAGAAATACGAACTATAGGCGATGAATCCTTGCTTAAAAGCACTAATATGGTCGCTGGAGCAAATGATGACGGGTACCATTATACTGGGGTGAATTACCCAAGAGATTTCTCTTTGGATTCTGTGACTGATATTGCACAAGCCGAAGAAGGACATCCTTGTCCTTTATGCCAAAACACCCTGAGAGCAATTAAGGGCATAGAAGTCGGCCACGTGTTTAAATTAGGCACCTTTTACTCAGAATCAATTGGTGCAGCATTTTTGGACCAACATGGAGAACAAAGACCGATTGTGATGGGTTGCTATGGAATAGGGGTTACAAGAATTCTTGCTGCTGCAGTAGAGCAAAACCATGATGCTGAGGGTATCATTTTCCCCACGCCTATTTCCCCATACAGTGTTCACCTGATCGCGCTAAACACTGATGATCAAAAAGTTCTCGACCATGCAGAAATTCTTTACTCAGAACTAATGGCAAATGGTACCGATATACTTTTTGATGATCGAAAGGAAACGCCCGGAGTTAAATTAAAGGATGCTGATCTACTGGGGTTGCCTATTAGACTCATTATTAGCAAACGCACTCTAGAAAATAACACCGTCGAATTAAGAGATAGAAAAACTAAGGCTACTACCAACGTAGGGTTGGGTGAACTAGTACAAGTGATCAAAGATAGCTTGGGATAAAAACTCGACCTACCCCCCATAAAGACTTAATTTTCCTTTTTTAAAATGCTCAGGCCCTACATGGTCGTTAATTTTATCAAATAGCTCTAAATCCCATTCCCCTACAAACGTGATCGCGTTTCCTGGGCGGCCCATTCGAGCTGTACGCCCGATTCGGTGAAGGTAATCCTCAATACTGTCCGGGATATCATAATTGATGACATTCTCGACTGTAGGAATATCGATACCGCGAGAAGTCAAATTAGTAGAGACTAGCAGTTTAACTTCACCGGACCTGAATTGGCTCATCACTTTATCTCGTTCTTTCTGATGCATTGCGCCATGAATACCGACAATCCTATTGCCTTTGCTGCGAAGTATTTTTACAACTCTATCAACAGCAATCTGGGTTCTGCAGAACAACAACATTTGTTCCCCTTGATGAGATGCTAGAACTTCCGACATGGCCTCTGGTTTGTCACGCTCTGCGACTTCATAGTATTGCTGATTAACCTCATCCACTGGCATTGCATCACGGCCCACTATTAACCATTGGGGGTCATTTAGGTACGAATAAACTAGTCGTTTAATTTGCGTAGGGACTGTGGCCGTAAATAAACAAGTCTGGCGAGAACTAGGTATTCTACGCAAAATTCTGCGGATATCAGGCAGAAAACCGATATCCAGCATCTGATCTGCTTCATCCAGAACTACAATTTTCGTAGATGTCAGAACTAAAGATCCCCGCATAATATGATCAATAATTCTCCCAGGTGTTCCTACAACCACATGAGTCCCTCTAGAAAGTGAATTTATCTGAGGCCCAATCGCTGTACCACCGTAGACTGATAAAACTGAAACTTGGCTATACTTTGAAATTTTCGTCAATTCTGCAGAAACTTGGCGTGCCAATTCTCGAGTAGGAACCAAAACTAAAACTTGAACCTTTCTATTCTTTCTATCCACCATGCTAAGGGCTGGTATGCCAAAACTTGCAGTTTTGCCTGTTCCTGTCTGGGCTTGTCCAACAATATCTGCCTTCTCCATAAATGGCTTAATAACCAACTCTTGGATTTTTGTGGGTTCCGAATAACCCATATCTGTTACTGCACGTAAAATGGCTTTAGGTAAAGGTATATCTCCGAAATAGCTTCTACTCTCCTCAGAAAGTTGCATGCTATTTGTTCTGCTATTTGAAGAACTGGACCCATTATTTTTTCGATTGGATCTCAAATTCCTCTTTTTAAAATTACGAGGGCTTTCTTGAGCTTTTGGAGAAAAGGTTTCAGTTGAGAGGGGGGTTTTGGATACAGCAGAGCGTTGTTTTAGTATCCCAAGTGACCATATTAAAAAAGATTTGAAAGTTTTTCTGAACATATGTACGTTTTTACTAGGTCGAACTGAAGGGAATAATGTGATTCATTTAACTCGTCCCAGTAATTCTTTTTATGGTGCGACTACAGCGTCTACTTCTTCAATTAAAGCAGACATCATTTCTGAAGCTTCAACGACACGCACCTTTTTACCCTTTCGGAAAATTACAGCCCTGCCATTGCCAGCTGCTATACCTACATCTGCGTCTTTAGCTTCACCAGGTCCATTTACTTCGCAGCCCATAACAGCAACTTTGATTGGTGAGTCCTTACTTTTAAGTAATTGATCCACATCATTCGCTAATTTTCTAATATCAACGTCGGCTCTTCCACATGATGGGCATGCAACCATTTGTATGCCTTTCTTCCTCAAACCTAACGATTTTAAAATTTCGTAGCCAACTTCAACTTCTTCTTTCGATTCATCGGCTAAAGAAACACGGATGGTGTCACCTAAGCCCTCATAAAGTAGAACCCCAAGTCCTATTGCACTTCTAATAGATCCACTACGAGCAGTTCCTGCTTCAGTAATGCCTAAATGTAATGGATATGGAACTAGGCGGGCGAGCTTCCTGTATGCTTCTACAGTTGTGTCCACATCAAAAGCTTTCATAGATATTTTTATTAGATCAAAATCTAAATCTTCCAAAATCCCGATTTCCCATAACGCGGTTGCGACCATATGGTCGACCACAGAGATATCTTGACCGGAACCAGAAGCTTCTGCACCCTTCTCCAACTCGTTCACCCCATCATTATGTCGATGTTGCCCTCTGGTTTTTCCAATTGCTCCAACTGGTGGCAGTGAGCCGAAATTTACCCCGATTCGAATAGGCACATCTCTAGTTTTTGCTTCACGGACAATCTCTCGAACCTTATCAGCATCCCTAATATTTCCAGGGTTTAACCGGAGGCAATCCACCCCCTGGCGAAGAGATTCCAAAGCTAATTGGTGGTGAAAATGAATATCAGCTACTAACGGTATATGGATAGATTTTTTAATCTCAGACAATGCATTTGCGGCCTCCATATCAGGAACAGCGCAACGGATTATTTCACAGCCCGCTTGCTCAAGCTCGAGTATCTGCGAAACAGTTGCCTTCACATCTCTAGTATCGGTTTTGGTCATTGATTGAACTGTTATTGGCGCGTCGCCCCCAACTTTAACGTTGCCAACATTTACTGCTTTGGTTACACGACGAGCCATAAAACCCCCGGTCCGCTCATAATTGTTTCTAAATAAGTCTTCGGATGTCCTGTATGCTGACCAGAATTATCACCATCAGAAGTACGGTAAACCCTATGAAATGCACCAGCTTTTCCTTGTCGGGTGCTATTCGGCGGCCTCCACTAACTAATTCTATCAATACGAATAATATTCGACCACCATCGAGTGCTGGAATGGGGAGTAGGTTGATGATAGCCAAATTAATGGAAAGCAGTGCTGTCCAAGTGATTAACGTGATAAACCCGTCATTCGCTACTTCGCCCGTGATTTGTGCAATTCCTATCGGGCCTGCAATATCAAAACTAGCTGATCCGGAAACCACTCTTGCAAATTCATTTTTAAGCAATATTAAAATCTCAAATAATCTACCAAAACTATTCCAGAATGCTAAGTGAAGAGGTTCTGAAAGATTTTGAGTTGGGAATGATGAAAATTCAACTTTGGAGAGAAATTTTTGAACTGGCTCAACCGGGGATAAATATATTAAGTCTCCTTTTCGCCAGACCAGTACGGATATTTCACCATCTTTAATTGTGTTCTTTGCAGCTGCAGCCAACGCATCCTCTACACCGTTTGGCTCAGATATTTGAATAGGGTTATCATGGTTCAATCCCCCTACTGACAAAATTAAATCATCAGCGAGAAAGGAATTACGGCTAGATGCATCAGTACTTGCTGACGATTTAACCCATACTTTACCCTCAGCAATACCGATCCCCACAGCTCCTTGGCCAATTGGTGGATCAATCCGCGGATTGATATCAACTTCGAGAATTGTGCCACGTCTCTCAATTTTCCATTCACTATTAGCGCCAAGCTTTAAATAAATAGACTTCTGAAGATCCGCAACTCTCATAATTTGTGTTTCATCTACGACACGAATTACATCACCGGGTAACAGTCCCGCGATTTGAGCTGGGCTATTTTGTTCAACTTTTGCAATAATCACATCACTAGAAGGAACTTCTTGAGGCAATATTGCTACAAAAGTGAAAAGGAAAATTGGTAAAATTGCATTAACGGTGGCTCCCGCAGCCAAAATCGCTAAACGCGAAAAAGGTCCTTTATTAGTAAATGAATGAGGGTCGCTAGAATCTCTTGTTCCATCCTCACCGTGCATGCGCACAAAACCACCTAGCGGGAGTAAATTTAAAGTATAGGTTGTTTCACCATATTTGAATCCGAATATCTTTGGAGGGTACCCTAAACCAAATTCTAAAACCCTCACACCACGAAGTTTAGCAACTGCAAAATGTCCAAGTTCGTGGGCAGTAACTAAAAACCCTAAAATTGCTATGAAAATTAATACGCTGCTCATCCGGACCTAGCTATAAACTGACGAGCTCGGTCTCGTGCCCATTCATCAGCAAAAAGAATTGACTCTAACGAAACATCGAACATGGGTTCGTGGGAATCTAGTACATCATTTAACAGTTCGTGAATTGTGCCAAAGTTAATTTTCCCTTTCAAGAATGCATGAACAGCTTCCTCATCAGCAGCACTGAGTACGGCTGGATAAGTTCCTCCTTTTTGACCAGCTTCTAAAGCAATTGGGAAACACGGATTATTATCGAAATCTAATTTTTCAAAGGTCAATGAGGGATACGCTAGAGGGTTGTAAATGGGTGTCACGCCAGAACTAACTCTGTCTGGGTAAGACATTGCGCATTGAATTGGGAGCCTCATATCAGGTGGGCCCATCTGTGCTTTAACAGATCCGTCTGCAAATTCAACCATTGAATGAATGACGCTTTGAGCATGCACCAACACCTCAATTTTCTCAAAAGGCATATTAAATAACCAATGGCTCTCTATTACCTCAAACCCCTTGTTCATTAAAGTGGCTGAATCCACCGTGATTTTCCTACCCATTACCCAAGTAGGATGCCGCAAGGCTTGCTCAGGTGTAACTTGGTTTTTCTCAGACAAAGTTAACGACCTAAATGGACCACCACTAGCTGTGATGAATAACCTTCTAACTGGTTGACCCTCACCTCGCATGCATTGCCATATTGCGGATGGTTCGCTATCCACTGGCAAAATTATTCCATTTCCTTCTTCTGCAGCAGCAATGACTAATTCACCAGCCATAACAATTACTTCCTTATTAGACAATGCGACAGACTTACCATTCCTTAAAGCAGCGAGGGTAGACTTCAGTCCAACTTTCCCCGTACTCGCTACCATAACTAAATCTACGTCTTGATCAGATGCCATTTCTTCCGGGAGAGTCCAAGTTCCTTCAATATGCGATTCAGATGCGCAATACACCATTCGAGGCTGAAACTCTCGAATTTGGTCTTTGAGAAGTGTCAGGTTGTATCCAGCTGAAAGGCCTATGACTTTAAAAAGTTCTGGAAGCGCCCTAACAATGTCCAGAGTTTGTGTTCCAATCGATCCAGTAGATCCAAGAATTACTATATTTTTCATTACAATTTCTATCCTGACCAATTTGCGGACGCATAATATATTAGTGCGAAAACTGGCAGCAAACTGTCCAACCTGTCTAATATGCCGCCATGCCCAAGTATTATCCGCCCACTGTCCTTAATATCGGCAATTCGTTTTAACTTCGACTCAAAAAGATCTCCAAATTGCGCAACTATAACTATAGAAATCGCCAAAATAACTCCCATCTCTATATCCCATGGGATGTTTGTAACGCGCAACATCACCAAAGTGGTTATAAATCCAAAAATGGAACCACCAATAGCGCCTTCCCAGGTCTTATTAGGGCTGATAGTCGGGGCCATTGCGTGTCGCCCAAACATTCGACCAAAAATATACGCACAGGTGTCAGTCATAAATACGGAAGCTAAGGCCAAGATAGTCCAATCAAACCCATTATTCCTGTCAGATAACAAAGTCAACAAAGCAAGGGGTACTGAAACATAACCTAAAAGCAAAGAGCCTTGAAAGGCT
Source organism: uncultured Dehalococcoidia bacterium (assembly GCA_964391355.1). Classification (GTDB taxonomy): domain Bacteria; phylum Chloroflexota; class Dehalococcoidia; order Lucifugimonadales; family Australimonadaceae. The sequence goes on from CAYMJY010000004.1 coordinate 12,762, forward strand.
ATGCGAATTGAATCAAGGTTTCTACTCCTTAAAATTGTTTCCACAGTCAGCACGCCAGTAACCATTAAACTAGCAATGATTACAGTAAACAAATTAAACATACCCATGAAAACCACGGTAGCCCCACACACAACAAAAATCATGGGTGTAAACCGATAGCCCATATGTTTCAAAATATTAAAGGTCTCAAATGATGCAACTGCACCAATCGCAATCAAAGCAAAAGCAAGGACAGGATTCCCCACTCGAAGTGCTAAATAAATTAAAGGTAATGCAAATAAAGCAGTTGCAATTCTAGCAGGCAACCCTGAAAAGCTTGTGATTTTTTGGGCGGAATTCATGGTTTTGGTAATGTTCCGAAACGACGCTGTCGTTTTTGGTATAACCCAATCGCCTCATCCACTTCGTTTACGCCAAAATCAGGCCACAGTGTAGGGGTGAAATAAAGTTCAGAGTATGCTGCCTGCCAAATCATAAAATTACTCAACCTCTGCTCCCCTCCAGTTCGTATAATCAAATCCGGGTCTGGCACTTCAGGAAGGTATAAATTGGCTTTTAACTTTGCTTCGCTGATTTCATCAACGGAGATTCCTTCCGAGACTAACCGACGAAATGCATCAACTATTTCAGCTCTGCCACCATAATCAAAGCCTACACATAAAACTAATCCGTTGTTTTTGCTTGTAAGAGTTTGTGCACTGCTTATGGCTTTTGCGATTGAGCTTGGAAGTCTATTTTTTAAACCTAAATGGAGAATCCGTACATTTTCTTTGTTTAATTCATGTGCTTCTTTGTCTATAACTTCTCCAAGAATCGTAAAAAGGCCCTTTACTTCATCTTTTGGACGCCCCCAATTTTCTGTAGAAAAAGCAAAAATCGTAACAAACCTGACTCCTTTAGTTGCTAAAGCCTTGAGAACTCTTCTGACGTTCTCTGTACCTGCTCTATGTCCAGCAAGCCTTGGCAAACCTTTTTCAGAAGCCCAACGTCCATTACCATCCATTGTAATTGCCACGTGGTTTGGAATCGGCAAATTAGGATTATTAGAATCTACATCAAATGCTTCTCGGCTCGATGTCACTCAGACCTCCAGAAGCTCAGCCTCTTTTTTAGCAGAAACTCGGTCTGTTTTTTCGACATGTTTATTAGTCGCTTGTTGTAACTGTTCTTGTGCTTTATACAATTCGTCTTGAGATATTTGTTTATCTTTCTCAGTTTGCCGTAATTGTTCAAGACCGTCTCTTCGAACATTCCGAATAGCTACATGCGTATCTTCGCGCAAACGATGCAACCTTTTAACCATTTCTTGACGCCTCTCTTGCGTCATCGGAGGAATTGGTAATCTGATGATCTGTCCATCATTACTCGGGGTTAATCCGAGATCTGATTTAAGTAATTCACGTTCAATCGTACTCAAAGCACCCTTGTCCCAAGGTTGAATCGTTATTAGCCTTGGGTCAGGTGCCGCTATTGTAGCAATTTGATTGATTGGCATTGTAGTGCCGTAGTAATCGACGTTGATGCCATCAAGAATGGATACATTTGCGCGCCCACTTCTAATTGACTCAATATCTGATTCGAAACGTTCAAATGAACGGAGCATTCTCCGTTCAGTATCATTTAAGACATCTACAACAGGGTTATGTTCCACCATATACTTTCCGCCTTATATCGAGTCGCCAGTAATCAGTGTGCCAACTTTCTCACCAAAAAGTACACGCGATAAACTGCCTGGGTTAAATATATCGAAAACACGAATAGGAAGATTGTTTTCCATGCATAATGACAAAGCAGTAGAGTCCATTACCTCCAGACGCCGATTCAACAACTCTATGTATTCAACCCTTTCAAATTTAGTGGCGTCAGGTTTTAACATGGGATCTGCGTCGTAAACACCATCGACTTTGTTTTTAGACATGAGCAGAATATCTGCTCCAATTTCAATTGAACGAAGTGCTGCCGTTGTGTCTGTTGTCATATATGGGTTCCCCGTACCTGCAGCAAAAATTACGATGCGCCCTTTTTCCAAATGCCTAATCGCACGCCTACGAACGTAAGGCTCTGCGACAGCCTTGATTTCTATTGCTGATTGAGTTCTTGTGTCTACTCCCACCCTTTCAAGTGCATCTTGCAGAGCCATTGAATTGATAACCGTAGCTAACATCCCAGCGTAATCTGCTGTAGCTCTATCCATACCCTCTCGCTCTGCCTCAGTACCCCTCCAAATATTCCCGCCTCCAACTACAAGCGCCAATTCTACGTTATGTTGAATCGCTGTCTGAATCTCTTTTGCAAGGTAGTCTAATACGGACCAATCAAGCCCATAATGACCTTCGCCTCGCAAAGATTCTCCGCTGAGCTTAAGCACTGCGCGGCTGGTGTTATGTAAAACCATTTAGTTCTTCGATCTGATGGTTACTCGCCAAGACCAAAGCGAGTAAATCGACTAATGCGAACATTCTCGCCGACCCTGGCTCGAACATCCATCACTAAATCATTGATGGTCTTTGAGGGATCCCGGATGAATGCCTGATTTAGCAAACATACCTCTTCTGGTTTACGTGTTTCATCTGCAGGTAATTCATTCTCTTCTACATACTCAGGAGCCATTGCGGCCACTTGCATCGCTAAATTATGTGCAAGTCCTTTGAATTCTTCAGTTCGGGCAACAAAATCAGTTTCACAATTCAATTCAACCATCGCGCCGATTCTATTACCAGTGTGTATATAAGACTCGATAATGCCTTCAGCTGTTGCCCTATCTGACTTTGAGGCTGCTTTAGAAAGACCTTTTTCACGCAATGCCGATTCTGCTTTATCTATGTCACCACCAGCATCTTCTAATGCCCGTTTGGAGTCCATAATTCCAGCGCCGGTTCGCTCGCGCAAAGTTCTTATAAGATCTGTAGAAACCACTCTATTCTTCCGCCTCTTCAGCAAATACCGGATCGGGCTCCCTATCGTTATGCCCTGCCTGACTGTATCCTCCACGATTCTCCAACCATTCAGCATGCCCCTCTAAAGCAGCAGAGGCTAGATGGTTTGCGATTAATCGAATTGAACGAATAGCATCATCGTTACCTGGAATAGGCCAATCAATTTTTACGGGATCGCAATCAGTATCAACCAATGCCACAACAGGAACACCAGCTCTTTGTGCTTCTGCGATAGCGATTTTTTCACGGCCGATATCAACAACAAACAAGGCGCCAGGGAGTTCGGTCATCTCTTTGAATCCACCGAAATATCGATTCATTTTCTCTATTCGATTTTCTAAGCGTAAGGCTTCTTTCTTAGGTAAGTGAACAAATTCACCCCTGCTTTTTCTCTCTTCTTGTCTAACTAAGTAATCAATCCTAGTTTGAATCGTAGAAAAATTCGTAATTGTTCCACCTAGCCAGCGGTGGTTGATAAAGTATTGGCCTGACCGAATAGCTTCTTCCCTAATAGGATCCTGAGCTTGTTTTTTCGTACCCACCATCAGAACCCGTTTACCAGATGATGCGACCTCATAAATAAAGTCGCGAGCACTATTGAGAAGATCCATAGTCTGTTGCAAATCAACAATATGGATTCCGTTTCGCTCTGCGAAAATGTATCGCTTCATCCTTGGGTTCCAGCGATGTGTCTGGTGCCCGAAGTGGACACCTGCTTCGAGTAAAGCTTTCATGCTTAAAGCATCAACTTGTTCGTCTACAGCCGGATCCTCAAGGGCGGCCTCTGCCCCTTCTTCCATGCAATTACCTTTCATTACTTTCTTAGGTGCTTACAATACCTGCCTTAAGCACGCGCCGCTGGGCGAAAAGTATAGCACACCACTGTATATAGGAAAACGACATCCAAGTCCGATTGGATTTTCAGCTAGATAAACTAAGCATACTAGGGTTATCAGAATCACTAAGGAATTCGTTGATCTCTAGAAGCACTGAATCCATTTTATTAGCAGTTAAACGCCCAGTGTTAGTGTTACGAGGGCTAGGGTGATATGAACAAAACAACCTAGGCATATTCTCGCCTAAATCAAAAACACAACCATGACCAAACTTGATTCTTAAAGTTTGGCCAGAAATAGCAGAAATTGCTTTGGTTAAATTTTCAAATGCAACTTTACCCAAAGCCAATATTGCTTTCACATGTTTCAGTAATTTCAACTCTTCGGTTAAAAAATGTCTGCAATTGTTCTGTTCTTCCATTGTTGCGCGATCATTAGGTGGTACACAACGAAGCGCAGAAGTTATAAAGATATTCTTCAGCTCCAACCCATCGCCCTTGAAATCAGAGCGAGGAGAGGATGTAAAGCCGGCCCGAAATAGCGCAGAAGTCAAAAAGGATGCACTTGGATCCCCTGTAAACATTCTCCCAGTCCGATTAGCACCATGTGCCCCTGGTGCCAACCCTACTATTAATACCTCAGCAATTGGATCTCCTGTACTAGGCACTGGGGCTCCCCAGTAATCCCAATCTGCAAAAGAAGCTCGTTTTTCAATGGCAATTCTTTCCCTAAATTCGACTAGCCGTGTACATGCTTCACATTTGACTATTCGTTGTTGAACCTTACCCAAGCTGTTTACAAGGTCACCTTTATAACTTCGTTTATTCAATGGCTTCCGCTCCTTACATCAAATTTGAGAGATTTCTAACTGAGAGCCACTTAATATTTCTTAAGTTGAACTAATTAGCATGATTTATCAATTAATGATATAAGTTCTTCATAAATCACTGCTGGAGGAATTGATGGCTACTACAGTGGAAACTCTAAAATTATCGAAGGAAGTAAAAGCAAGGCCGTTGTCTGAATGGCCCACTATTGCAGTAGAGCTACTGGGAACTCAAACTCGAATACTTCAAGGCAAACAATATAGACATCGCGTGATTGAATGTGGTGATTCTGGCGAGCCTCTCATTTTGATTCACGGTGTTGGGGGGCATGCAGAGACCTATGCTAGGAACCTACACAACTTAAAAAATAACGGCTTTCATGTTTTCGCTATTGACGCTCTATATCATGGATTCTCTACACATGAACCCTATGATGATGATGACAGAACTGGTAGGCAAGCAGAAGCATTAGCAGATCTAATTGATGCGCTTGGATTTCCATATGCACATGTCGAAGGTGAGTCTATGGGCGGTGCTATCACAATGGAATTTGGACTGAAATTCCCAGAAAAGGCTGGGAAACTAATCATGAACACTGGGGTCGGTGGCGTTAATTGGAAAAAAACAGACTTCCCTCAAAATCCTGGTGGTGGGAATACTCTCGCCGAACTTTCTCGAGCTTCAATCCTCACACCAACCTTTGAAACCGTGAGGAAACGGATGGAGTGGTTAGTCGCGGAACCTTCAAGAATGACCGATGAAATGGTCGACGTTCGGTTACGCCTCTACTCTTTCACAGATGTATATGAATCTATCAAAAGGGTGTACCGAGTTGCAGATGACAGTCCTCAAGACTGGAACAGGGAACCCAAGTATGAAGAGGAAGACCTTCAGGGATTCAAGCCGGAAGGTCTTGTTTTCTGGACTGAGAAAAACCCTGGTCAAGGTCCTGCCTTTGGTGAGTATGCTGCAAGTAAAATACGCGGCGCAAAATTCTATAACATGCTTGATGCTGCACATTGGCCTCAATGGGAAAAACCTGAAGAGCATGATCAGGTTTTAATCGATTTCATACTAGGTTAGGAATACTTTAAGCAGGGGCTCGGAATCCGAGCCCCTGCTTTTGGAAAAATATGACCAGCTACGACTACCGAAGTCTAATCAACGATTACGTCAATTTCCCCAAACAGGGCATTATTTTTCGAGATATCTCTCCCCTTCTGAGCCATCCAAAGGCATTCAAGTTAGCGATTAAAGAAATGTCAGACCCTTTTCGTGATTCAAGTATCGACCGAGTCATTAGTCTTGAATCTAGGGGTTTTATCATAGGTTCCCCCATTGCTCTGGAGCTCGGAGTTGGCTTTACTCCTATTCGCAAAGCAGGCAAACTCCCGGGCCATACACTCCAGGTTCCATACTCACTTGAATATGGGGAAGCCTCACTTGAATTACAGTCCGATGTACTAAAACCCAATCAAAATGTTTTATTAGTTGACGATGTGCTTGCAACTGGTGGAACTCTCGAAGCCGCAATCAGATTGATCAAAAATTGCGGAGCCCAAATTGCAGGTGTTGCTATAATTTTAGAGCTAAAAGATTTATGCGGACGCGATAAGTTATCAGGGTATGAAGTGACAACGCTAATACAAATTTAAGTGCTACTCAATGCTGGGATTACTTGGTCAGAGAAAATTTCCAATGATTCATAATCTTCATTTGCTACACTTACGAAAACTGTGTTTAGACCCAATTTTTCGAACTCTTGTAATCGCTTTATAGCCTGCTCTGCCGTACCCACCAGACTCCGATATCCTTCTGGTAAACGGCCACCTCTGGCGTTCCATTTTTCTTCTGCGAGTGCCTCAGTCGGTGCCAAACACAATCGATCAAGCTTTGTCACTTCAATTTCTGATGCGTCCCTACCTTGCTCATTACAATAATTGCGAAGCAAGTTAAGTTTATGACGAAAAACCTCAGGATTTGCCATCATTAAGTTGCATAAGTCTGCTTCTTCAGCCACTATCCTCAAAGTGACCTTTTCACCACCACCTCCAATTAAAATCCTTGGCCTTGGCTTCTGCAATGCTTTTGGTTCTAGTAAGGCATCCCTTGTTACGAAATGTTTACCCTCATAAGTAGAAGAACCCTCACTCCATAAACTTTTAATCAACCTGACTGCATCTCTAAGCTGAGAAAGCCTAGTCGAGGCTTTTGGGAATTCATAACCATATCCTTTATATTCAGCTTCGTACCACCCAGCACCAATCCCAAGAATTGACCTCCCCCCACTGATAACATCTAAAGTAGTGGCCATCTTGGCAAGCAATGCTGGGTTTCTGTATCCAACACTTGTCACCATAGTCGTAATATTGATTTTTTCTGTAGTTGCTGCAACTGCGCCCATGGTAACCCAAGGCTCCATAAATGACTGCTCAGCAGGCCCAACTCCAGGTATTTGCCAGAAGTGGTCCATGAAGGAAATGTAACTAAATCCATTGTTTTCGAGCCATTGAGCTCGAGTTTTAAGTTCAGGAAAGATTTCTTCAGCAGACCCAGCATTCGTAAGAAAAGAATTATTATGCAGCCCGAATTTCATTAGTCCACCTCATTCATTGCCCGATGACGACTCTAATGTTAGTAATTGTATCTAGTCAAGCTCATTGCATATTATTGGGGAATTGACGCATCGGCAGACGGAGTCTAGCCTTAACAGATGCTATAAATCAGGAGTTGCAAAATGACCAATAATCCATGGCGCGAAAATTGGGTTCTCGCAAGAGACATTAAAACACGGTACGTAGATGCTGGGGAAAACGGCCCAACTGTTGTGATGCTTCATGGCGGAGGACCTGGCGCTTCTGGTGCTGCGGGTTTTCAGCACATAATACCCTTGATGAGCGATCACTTCAGAATTTATGCCCCAGACCAAATTTCATATGGCGAGACTACAGCACCCACTATCGCTTACCCGGTTCTAGCTCATCATAGCCTAGTGAATCATGTGCGAGATTGGATGGATGCTCTTTGCATTACAAACGCTTATTTTATTGGGAACTCCCAAGGTGCCTATGTAGCAGCTCGATATGCACTCGATTTCCCTGGGCGTGTCTCAAAATTGTTCATGATAGGCAGTGGCACTATAGCGCAAGCGTATGGGCTCCCTGCTCCTGAAAATGAGGCAAGAAAAGCGCTGCAGGAATTTGATGGCAGTCAAGATGGAATGCGCCGGTTCCTTCAAGCCATTGTGAATGACCCTGCCAAGGTCACTGATTCTTTAGTTGAAAGTCGTACAGCTAAGTATAACTTGCCCGGTATTCCTGAAATGACACAATCTTTTAGCGAAGGACGAGAAAGGATAATGACCAATTCGTTTTGGCATGACAAATTTATGCTTAAAGGCAAATTGGAAAACCTCGATATTCCTTCAATGATGGTTTGGGGCGAAGATGATCTTTTTGCACCAGTTGAACTTGGTTACGAGTTAGAAAAGCTTCTCCCCAATATCCAATTTAAGTATGCACCTAAAGCAGGTCACCAAGTCCAAACAGACCAACCGGAATTAGTTGCGCAAATGGCTACTGAATTCTTTCTCACTTAGCTCAATTAAATTCAGGTAAATTTCGTTAATAGTTCTTAACGAGATATAATAGTCAATCTTGGAGATTGAAAAATTATGTCTGAAGTAACACTATATGACACCACGCTTCGTGATGGTGCGCAGATGGAAGGGATAAGCTTATCGGTTGAAGATAAGCTTAAAATCGCTGGACGCCTCGACCTACTAGGTATTCATTTTATCGAAGGCGGATGGCCAGGGGCCACGCCTAAAGACGATGCATTTTTCAGAGAAGCGAAACAACTGAACTTAACAAATTCGACCTTGGTTGCCTTTGGGTCAACGCGAAGAGCTGGAGCCTCTGTTAAATCCGATGCACAAGTGAAAGCTCTCATCGCTTCTGGTGCTCCTGTGGTTACCATTGTCGGAAAAGCTTCCCTATCTCAAGTCGAGACGGTATTAGAGACGTCCATTGAAGAGAACTTATCGATGATCCGTGAGACGGTAGAGCACCTGAAAAAGCACTCTATTCGTGTAATCTTTGACGCTGAACATTTTTTTGATGGATTTGCAGAAAACCCCGAATATGCTCTCAAATGCGTCTCAGTTGCTGCTCAGTCAGGTGCCGAATTTGTAGTACTTTGTGACACTAATGGTGGAACACTGCCTGTGGATGTTTTCAACGCGACCCATCGTGTAGTTACCGAAGTAGGTAATATTGTAGGCATTCACTGTCACAACGATGCTGACGTAGCAGTTGCCAACAGCATTGCGGCGGTTCAGGCTGGTGCAACTCAAGTTCAAGGTACAATTAATGGTTACGGTGAACGTTGTGGCAACACTAACCTTTTAAGCGTGATAGCCAACCTAAAGCTCAAACTCGGAATCGATTGTGTTAATGACGACCAACTTTCACATCTGACTGAGATTCATCGCTATGTCAGTGAAGTTGCAAACATGCCTCGTTCTCGATATCAAGCGTTTGTAGGTGACAGTGCATTCAGTCATAAAGGAGGGCTTCATGCATCTGCGATGGCCAAGGATGAGGATTCTTATCAGCATGTAGAGCCATCCTTGATCGGCAATAGCACTCACATCTTGGTCTCTGAGCTTTCTGGGAGAGGCAACATAGCTATTAAACTTCAAGAAATGGGCATAGCCAACAAAGTACGCACAGAACAATTAACTGAACTCGCTAAACTAGTAAAAGAAAAAGAGGCTGAAGGGTTTCAATACGAGGGCGCTGACGCATCATTTAGATTATTAGTAGAGCGTGTGTTGCCAAGTTATGGCGCTCCATTTGAGTTAGTTGATCTACTAGTTGTGATGGAAAAAGGTAGGCGTGTTCAATCAGACAACTTGGAAAATACAGTATTAACAGAAGCAATGGTGAAAGTACGAGTCGGTGAATCCCTAGCTCACACAGTCGCAGAAGGGAATGGCCCAGTTAATGCATTGGACCATGCTTTGCGTCGCGCACTTGAACAATACTACCCTGTGCTCAAAACTATCAGCCTTACCGATTTTAAAGTCAGAGTAGTTGAACAAACTAAAGACGGTACAGGAGCAGTTGTACGTGTACTGGTTGAGTCATCAAATGGTGAGAATGTTTGGTCTACGGTAGGAGCTTCGTCTAATATCATAGAAGCGTCATGGCAAGCCCTGTCAGATTCAATTGAGTATGCGCTTTTAAACTCCAAAGAATAGCCGCCAATACAAATCACGAAGGGGGAATATCTATAATAAACCCTTAATAATTATCCATATCCAAAGCAATCGAGGCACCGGAATAGGATTTTAACCCAAGCCCTTCGCCGTTCAATGGATTATAAAAAGCCCTCAGCCCCGATCTTCTAATTAAATCACTTGTTCGTAATGCAAGTGATTCAGCCAAATCTTCAAAACCATGTCGCTTAAGGCCCCTCCAAATAATCCAATTGGCCTCAATACTGGTTGGCCCTCTCCATGATAATTTCTGATTCCTCGGATCGAATGAGGGATCAGTAGCAGATACAGTTGATAGTGGATGTCTAACCCAGAATTTACTCCCATCGCTTAAATTGCGATGAACTAATTCTTCAGCAATTTTCGATGGAAGACTCCTAATTATCAAAGGAGACAAGCCAGCAATTGTCAACGAGGATGTTCTTCTATCTGCTTGGCCAGTTGTAGCAAAGAAAGCACCTCCGTCTCTTGAGTAAAGATGGGCAATTAGTGACTCGGTCATTTTATTTGCTTGATCAGCATAGGCTTCAGCGACATTTGCAGCCCCAAAAGAACTATGCAACCTTGACATTGTTTCTAGAGAATCTATAAATAGTGCGTTAGTGAGGACATCTTTCGCTCTGAATGCACTTTTGACCATCAAATGTTGTTGATCGTAACCAGCCATCGCGTTTCGTAAATCTATTAAGTATCTTCGCGAGTTCAAAGACCAACTGCTGGCAGTGCCCTCAGAAAAACCTAGTTCGGAATCAAACGCAGGTGAATGAGTGTTCACTGTCTCCTCAGGGCTAATACTAACTAGCAACCCGTCTACATCAACTCTATTTGACCCTATCCAATTGTGGTATCGATCAAGTGGTTCCATAAATGTAAGAGGCAATGCTTTATCAGTTGTTATTTCAGAAACCCTCTCGACTGCCTGGGCTAACATAGGTGGGTGAATAAGAGCACTATGTCGTGGGGCAATAGGATCACGGCTTTGAACGCTGGTCCAAACATCCTTCCATGTAAATCTTCGAGCATGCCAATTCGTTTTATGTCCAATAAACCCATCTGAATCTTGGCGTGCTAATAAAGATGCTAATTCTTTGATCGCATGGTCGGGCGTCACATGTGCAGTAGCAATTGCGCTGAAGCAAGAGTGCCAGAAGCTTTGACCGGAATTATTTAACGGCGAGGGACGGATATATGAATATCTGAAACCAGTCAACCTATCGCGACCAGTTCGCAAGTTGATTGAAAGCAAGTGCTCAACTTGATTGCGTACTGAATAAGTAAAATCGGAATCAGGATTCACAAGCTATATTATGAAACCCAATGGTAAAAATGAATACCCAAATTATGGCGTTACAAGAATCATTGTATTTAACATCATTACTTTAATGCTTGTGCCATGATTTCAACGACATGTTTAGATTTTTTCGTCGTGAAATGGTCTATTTGTTGTCTGCATGATATACCGCTTACTGCTATTTCCCATTCACGTTTGTCTGTAGCCTCTATTGCTGGAAATAATTTAAACGCTCCCATTGATTTTGATACACCATAATGCTCAGATTCGAAGCCAAAAGTACCAGCCATCCCACAACATGCTGAATCAATTAACTCCGCAGAAAAACCGGGGATCGAGTTGAGAACTTTAATTGTCGGCCCAGTTCCAACAATAGCTTTCTGATGGCAATGTCCATGGACCTGAATGTCCACATTCAGGTCCTGTCGGAATATTGATCCAAAATCTCCCTCATTAATTGCGATCTGCTCCAATAGCTCATCTAACATCATTGAGGATTTTGCGACAGCTCTAGCCTCATCAGTCTGCAATAGGTCCGGGTACTCATCTCGCAAAGTCAGTAAGCAGGACGGTTCAGTTCCTACTATTTTTAACCCTTGTTCGACAAATTTCGTCAAAATTGAAACATTATCCTTAGCCCATTTAGTAGCTAACCCTAGTTGGCCCTTAGAAATTGCTGGTCTACCGCAACAGCTTTTTTGGTTGATGATGATTACTTCATATCCGCAAGCTTCCAGAAGTTTGACAGCTGCTTGCCCGACTTCTGGATGCATAAACTCAGTAAATGTATCGTTGAAATATACGATTTGACCTCGCCAGTTTTCAGTTTTAGAAACCGCTCTAGATTTAAACCATGATGAAAAGCGTTGACTTGCAAAACTAGGAAGCGGTCTTTTAATTGCTATACCCAAACACAATTTGGCTAGATAGCTCGTCACCGGAAAACGAGAGAAAAAGTTAGAAAGTGGAGCCATCGCTTGTCCAATTCGACTGATCTTTGCGATATTTGCAAAAGCTTTAACTCGCAACGGAACTCGCCTTACTTCGTAATACTTGGCCAAAACTTCGGTTTTGAGTTTTGCCATATCTACGTTAGAAGGGCACTCAGCCTTACAGGCCTTGCACTCAACACATAAATCTAATGCGCTATGCAGCCGCTCACTTCTCAGTTCTTCATAAGGTAATTTTCCAGACAGAATCAACCTCAGTAAGTTAGCTCTGCCCCTAGTAGAATGCTCCTCTTCCTGCGTAACCATGTAAGAAGGGCACATGCCCCCATCCGTCCTTCTGCATGCTCCCTGCCCATTACACAATTCAACATGGCTTGCAAAGCCCCCGTCTTCTGAAAAATCCATAACTGTATCGATTTCTATATTCTTTGTTTCAGGACTCAAGCGCAGAACTTCCCTAATACCAGGAGTTTCAATGATCTTTCCTGGGTTCATAATCCCTTGGGGGTCAAAAGCATTCTTCAAATTTTTGAAGGCCTCATAAATTTCTGAGCCAAACATTTTCTCCATGAATGCTCCACGAACTATCCCATCGCCATGTTCTCCTGATAAAGACCCCTCAAACTCAAGGACTAAATCCGCGACCTGAGACGCGATACTTTCCATCTTGCTGAGTCCCTCTTCAGTCTTTACATTCACTATGGGCCGTATATGTAAGCACCCAGTCGATGCATGGCCATAGTAAGCAGCCTCTGTATCATGGCTTTTGACTATCTCCTCAAATCTCGCTACATACTCAGGGAGTAGCTCCGGAGAAACTGCAGTGTCTTCAACATAAGGTAGTGGCTTTGCATCTCCCTTGACCGCCATAGCGAGTCCTAGTCCTGCTTCCCGCAAAGACCACATATGACGTTGCTGTGCCGGATCACTCGAAATGATCGTGGCGTAGCCAAGGCCTTTTTTCTCTAAATCTGCTTTAATTCTAGAGAGTTTTGAATCTAGCTCCGCAACAGAATCTCCATAGAATTCAACAAATATCATCGCCTCAGGATCGCCTTCAACCCAATCAAGCAAATGCCTATATCCAGCATTAGTTTTGCAGTTCCTCAAAATCATTTCCCCAATCAGCTCAACCGCTGATGGGCCGTGTTGAAGTATTGCAACAGTGGCCTCCATTGACTCCACAAGCCCTCGGAAATGAATCGCTGCTGTTCCTCGCATCAACGGAACTGGAACTAAATTGACTTTTGCTTCAGTTACAATGGCCAACGTACCTTCAGATGCTCCAACCATTCTTGTTAAATTCATGGGCGCATCGTTTATAAAATCGTCTAAGTTATACCCCGAGACTCTTCTGAGAATCTTAGGGAAACGCCTCGCCACCTCATCCCGATGGTTAAATGCAATTCTTCGAACTTCACGGTATAACTGACCTTCTAGTGTTTCCAAGGACATTCTTCGTTCGAGTTCTTGTCCTCCTGCAGAGTCAAACTTTACGGAATTGCCATCTGATAAAACCGCCCTTACTTCCAAAATATGATCTAGCGTCTTGCCATAAATCACAGAGTGCGCACCGCAGGAGTTGTTCCCAATTCCACCTCCAACCGTCGCTCTTGCACTCGTGACCGGATCTGGCCCATACATCAAGCCATATGGGCGCATATATGCGCTCAAGTGGTTGTTTACGATCCCTGGTTGTACTCGAGCCCAGCGCTGTTCAGTTTGGACTTCAATAACATTTCTCATGTATTTGGAAAAATCCATAACAATAGCGTGGTTAGTAGTCTGCCCTGCCAAGCCTGTGCCACCACCTCTGGGGAGTACTGGCACATTGTGCTGGAGTGCAACCTGGACTGTTGCCTCAACATCATCGCTGTTCCGTGGTAGGACAACTCCCACTGGCTCCATCTGATACATTGAAGCATCAGTAGAATATAAAGCGCGGCTATAGGAGTCCATCCGAACTTCCCCAGAAACCTCGCCTTTTAGTTTTTGGGTGATTTCTTTTAACTCAGTCGATGCTAGATCTTTGGCCTTACGAACACTTTCGTAAAGAATAGGCATTTAAGGCTCCGTTGAAATGATATGATCCTTATTCTAGCCGACGTTGGGAGCGCGTAACATACATACTGATAATGTTTACAGCTGAAGGTTCTAATTTAAATCGACGTTGGCGAATGCTAGCTCTAATATGGCTGGTATACGTGTGCTTCGGTATCACTGTAGGCAGCTTTCCTCCATTAGTTAGTTTCATATCTGAAGATTTAGGACTATCTAGCACAGAAATGGGCTTAGTCCTTGGTGCGTGGCAACTAGTTTATATTTTTACTGCTTCCCCAATCGGAAGACTAATAGACAAGTATGGGGTGCGTAAGTCCGTTACAGTTGGTCTGATAATTATTTTGATTTCACTTGTTTCCAGAACTATTGCTGACAACTTCATAACTCTTTTTTTAACCGTTGCCATTTTTGGGATAGGGGGTCCAATTATTTCAATTGGTGCTCCAAAAGTTGTCTCCGAATGGTTCCAAGGTACTGAAAGAGGTTTCGCCGCCGGTGTTTATACCACAGCGCCTTTGGCTGGAGTCGCAATAGCTATTGCAACTGCAGCAAGCATAGTAGAACCAATTACAGGAAGTTGGCGAGGCATCGCTTTAGTATATGGCTCAATTATTTTAGGGGTTTTGATTCTTTGGGTTTTAGCTGCCGTTGATCCTCCAGACAAAGCAAGTGAAAGTTTCAATGGACGAGATAAAGCAAAGCCCCAAACACTACCTCTTCTAAAAATTACAAACGTTCAAATAATACTCATTTTGGCTTTAGTAACATTTTTAGCAAGCCATGGTTTGCAAAACTGGCTACCCACACTCCTAACCGATGATGGTATGTCAGTAACCATCGCTGGGAATTGGGTATCCGCAGCAATAGTAGCCGGTGCGATTAGCCTTGTTCTTATTCCTCTAGTATCAACATATGGAATCAGGCGGTTTGTGATGGGGTCGATGCTTTTAGCATCGTCTCTTAGTGGATTAGGGTTAGTCTTTTTTGATGGCACTGGCCAGATCATCTCTGTTATGGCTTGGTCGATTGCCAGAAGCCCTATTATTGCCGTTTCAATGCTGATATTGATGGATACCAAAGGCGTTGGGAAAGCCAAAATGGGCACCGCAGCAGGGCTATTTTATGCAGTAGCAGAGGTAGGGGGGTTTTCAGGTCCCTTCATATTGGGTGCGGTTCGCGACATCACCGGAAATCTCGATATAGGCGTTGTTTCAATCTCACTAGCCACAATGGCTTTAATCGCACTAATGAAACTGGTCCGCGAATCTGCATCCGATATAGAAAGAGACTCTACCCCTAATACCACCCATGTTCCTTAATCAAACCTCGGAGGTACGCAATCTGGCCAATGTGCTGGATATTATCGCCAAGAACAATCGATAAAATTTGTGCCAGTGTCATAGAGTCCCCTCCTGGGCGCATGGGTGGGAACTCTTCATCCAAGTCGTTTGGTTCTAATTTTGAGATGAATTCGTCTGTTCTCGACTTAACAGCATCCCAAAAACTGATCAATGATTCGGCTGATGCACCTGTAAAGGTGTGCACATTATCAGGAGTCCACTGAATTTCATTATCGACTATGCCAAATTCTTCAGACCAATTTCCTTCTTCCCATTCCGTTTTCTTGCTTTGGACTCTGGAAAGTAGATTATCTTGCACTCTTGTTAGATGCATTGCCAACCAAGCAATAGGGTTGGACCTCTCACCACCTGGCTGTGCAACTAACTCGCTGTCGGTAAGACCATCAAGCGACCTTTTGAATGTATTCTCAGCCCTGTTTAAAATTGTACCGAATAGTAAATTTGGCTCCATGGTTCACCTTAATAGTTGAATATGAATAGGGTAATCTAATTGCCTTGAATAGAGAACACCAAGAGAGTTTTTTTTGAATAGAAACATTTGTTTTTGGTCCTGAAAAATGCACTGTAATTATTTCTCGATGGTATGATCGACCTGCGGATAATTAAATGGATAATAGAGCAATAGACGTCCAAATTCTTCCTGAATACTGTGATTCAGTCAACGAGACTTGGGTCCAGAATCTTGTCTCCAATACTCTTTTTTTGGCGAATCCAAATGGGGGAAGCGGAGTCAATGTACTTATTACCAATAGCGATACACTTCATAAGCTGAATTTGCGCTTTAGGGGTTTGAATGAAAGTACCGACGTTCTTTCTTTTGCACAGGAATCCGACGATCATCCGGATATTCAATTCCCCGTTTTCCCTAGTGAAGAATCGCTTGGTGATGTAGTTATTTCGTTTCAACATGCTAAATCACAAGCAAATACTCACAATGTCACTTTTGAACGGGAAATAGCTTTACTTATAGTCCATGGAGTCCTCCACCTTTTAGGACATGACCACGCAGAACCTACAGAAACAAAGGCAATGCAGCATCTGGAGAGTTTAATTCTGGACGATTTTTTTGCGAGCACTAAATCATGAAAGCAGATCAAGTCCTTTATCGAAAATGGCGACCTCCAAAATTCGCAGACATAGTCGGCCAAAATGCTATTACCCTTACTCTAAGTAGGGCGGTAGGCATGGATAGAATCGCACATGCCTATTTACTTTGTGGGCCTCGAGGAACTGGGAAAACTTCTACGGCAAGAGTACTGGCTAAAGCTCTAAATTGCTCAAACATGGCAGAAGGAGCAACGGACCCTGACGGTGTTTGCTCAAATTGTACTGCGATCGATTCAGGATCCTTTATGGATTTAATTGAAATCGATGCTGCTTCAAACCGTGGCATAGATGATATGCGCGATCTGAGAGAAAAAGTGCAATACTCCCCTACCGTGGGGAAGTACAAGGTCTACATAATCGACGAAGCCCATATGCTAACCGTTGATGCTGCAAACGCCTTTTTGAAAACTTTGGAAGAGCCCCCTCCGTATACCGTCTTTATCCTCGCAACGACAGATCCCGACAAACTTCCCGCCACAATCGTTTCTCGATGTCAGCGTTTCGACTTCAAGCGCATCTCTACTACTGATGTTGCAACAAGGCTGAGTGAGATTGCTCAAAATGAAGGCGTTAATGCGGAAATAGAGGGACTCCACACCATAGCTAGAGCTTCAAGCGGTAGTTTGCGTGATGCTACTAACCTCCTAGATCGATTGATCGTTACGCATGGCATGCAATTAACACTAGAAAATGTTCGAGAGGGATTGGGAATCACTAGCGAGGACACCGCTATAGCTTTGGTCAAACATCTTCTGGGTGGCAACACCACCCAAAGCTTAGAACTTATTAATAACATTGCAACTGATGGTTTTGATCTTAGGCCCTTACTTAAGAGTTCTGTAGAACTTTTAAGGGCTACATTGTTAATTAAAAGTGGCGTTCAGGACTCGAGTGGATTATCCAAAGAAGCACAGCTAGAACTAGGTGGGCTAGCTGCACGAGTACCTCTCACCACTATAGTCCGTACCTTAAAAATTTTCAGTGCAATCTCGTTGAGGAATGAGCAACCAGTATCTTTGCCTATTGAACTGGGAATTATAGAACTAAGTGTCGAATCTGAAGTATCGGAGGTCGGGCCTAGGCAATCCAGTACACCTATACAGAAAAACCAGCCTATTCCAAATATTCAGCACCCTCCACTAGAAAAAATTGCAAAGCCCCAAACATCGCCACCGATGGACTCCGTCAGCGTCGAGAATAAAAGCCCAAGCAGCTACGTCCCTCAAAAAGCGATCCCACATCAGGCTTTTTCTCCAGAATCATCCACAGATGAACGGTTATTGTCCACTTGGAATACTATCTTGAGATCTTTAAGCAGAATACCAAGGAATAAGTTTGATGTTGGTGCCCTTTTGAGAAGTTCAAGAGAGCGAATAATTGAAGACAACGTTTTAGTCGTCAAATTTTCCCATCAGTCAAACTGTGAAAGGCTCCAAGAGGAACTTAATGATCCTCGGTGCAGAATCGCAGTCGAACAAGTTTTAAGTGATACTCTTGGAGAAAAGTTTTCTCTAAGGGTCGAAGCTATTAACTCTAAGCCAGATGCTTCCATCGATACTTCTCATGGGCATTTGATTAGAGCAGCAATGAACCTTGGCGGACAAGTTATAGATGATGCAATTCAAGATGATCAACAAGACGGAGATTTAAGTATTCGATCAACGGAGGAAAGTACAGATGAAATGGAAACAACCTCAGCCCAAAGGGAACCGCAACCTCCTGAAACAAGCACAACAGATCCAAACACAGATAGCTAAAGCACAGGAGGAAATGGATTTAGCAAAAGTCGAGGCTTCTGCAGGAGGAGGTGTTGTTAAAGTTATCGCTACTGGAAAACAAACTATTGATTCAATTGTAATAGACCCTTCGGTAATCGATCCAGAGGACATCGACCTGCTGCAAGATTTAATTATGACTGCTGTAAACGATGCCTTAGAGAAATCAAAAACCATGGTCAGTGAACGCATGGGCTCGATTACCGGAGGTCTTGGGCTACCCGGATTACTTTAAAAATGAATCAGAATAATGCTTCAAACAACCAAGCCTTAGCTGCGCCGATAGCGAGACTAGTCCAGCAATTTCACAAAATGCCTGGTATAGGTCCTAAATTGGCACAACGTTTAGCATATTGGCTGATAAGGATGCCCAAAGAAGAGTCCATTTCCCTTGCCGAAGCAATTGGTGCTATAAAAGAGCAGACAACATTTTGCAGCGACTGTCAGAACATTACTGAACAAGATCCATGTCCAATCTGTGATGATCCAAGTAGAGATCGAGCACGCATATGTATCGTTCAAGAACCCTTGGATGTATTGGCATTGGAAAAGACCGGTGCCTTCAAAGGTATATACCACGTATTGCATGGGGTCCTTGATCCGATGAGTAATATTGGCCCTGATGAAATTCGGATAAAGGAGCTATTGATTCGAATCAATTCATCTAAAATTACTGAGTTAGTGCTTGCTACCAATCCAAATGTTGAAGGAGAAGCAACAGCTATGTATATCCAGCAATTAGCTTCTCCCTTCGTCGATAAAATCACTAGACTCGCTCGTGGCCTACCTGTTGGTGGTGATCTTGAATATGCGGATGATCTGACTTTAACTCGAGCTTTTGAAGGGCGCCAATCAGTTTAATTAATCACTAAATCGTCGAAAACAACCTTCATCATGATCGTTTATTAAACCCGCTGCCTGCATAAATGAATTACAGATAGTTGGACCAATAAATTTCCACCCTTCGGATCGCAATTGTTTTGACATTGCGGCTGATTCTGCTAAATAGCCATATGCATTTCTTTGCACTAATGGAGCAAATCGCCAGAAATATGCATCCAGCGAACCAAATTTGTCCCGAACTTCCAAGGCTCGGGCGGCATTATTTATTGTTGCCAAAATTTTCAACCTATTCCTGACAATTTTCACGTTGGTTAAAAGGCTTTCGATCTTAGCGTAGTCGTAATTTACAATTTGGTGGAAGTCAAAATTATTAAAGGCTTCCCTATACCCAACTCGCTTGTTAAGAATAGTCAGCCATGACAAACCTGCTTGAGCAATCTCAAGCGAAATAATTTCAAATAAACGAACATCATCATGAGTAGGTGTTCCCCATTCTTCATCATGGTACAGTTCCATCAATTGGTCATCTTTTCTTACCCAATTGCAACGATTTAATGTTTCGCTACTGATATTTGTTCTCCTCTTTTGTTCAAATTGGTAGTCTGGCTATAGAGTAATAGTATACAAAACAAAAACACGGGATAAATTAACCTAAAAGGATTTCAAGGCAATCACAACACTAAACCAAAATCCTAGGACGTTGAAAACTCAAGCGATCGTACTACGTTCGTTTGAAGACGGCGAGGCAGATAGAACTATATTTATTCTGACACCGGAAATAGGCAAGATAAAGGTTAAGGTCCGTGGAGCGCGAAGGATTAATAGTAGATTGGGTGGGCACACCGATCTGCTCAATCTTGTTCTATTAAATATATCCATTGGAAAGCGATCAAACATCGTAACTTCAGCTGACTCAATAAACAGCTTTATCAACCTCAAGTCTGATCTCGAACGTTTAGCAGTTGCTATATACCTAGCAGAGCTTATCAACTCACTAGTTCCTGAAGAAATACCGCACATCGGGGTTTATCATATATTTCGACGATCTCTAGAAGAGCTTAACAAAAACCAAGATCCTCAAATTATTTCTAGATACTTAGAATTGAAAATATTATCCGAAACCGGTTATTCACAAGAACTTTATAATTGTGTTTTATGCAGGAGCGAGATACTCCCCAATCAGCATTCATATAATCCTTCTTTGGGAGGAGTTATATGCTTAAATTGCCCCGTAAACCCAAGCCAATCGCTTCCGCTATCACTAAACTCTCTTAAAGTACTTCGGTATTTTGACCGCTCTGAACTCAATCACACGCTCAGTATAAATTTAGATAGGCAGGTCCAATCTGAGTTGGAGAAAGTATTAAATCAGAGTATTTCATGGATTATAGACAAACAAAGCAAAGCTCGTAAGTTTGTAGAACATTTGCAGACCATCCGGGAGAATAACTCTGAAGTTATTTCATAGTTTCTCCGATATAGCTTCGGCTAATTCTAAGTGAACTGTTCGATTAATACGGTCAACGGTCATCTCTAACTCAACTGCCACAACTAATCGTCCATTTAAAAATGTGACAATACTTGGAGGCTCGATAAAACCAGAAAGTCCTTCACCTGAAAGAACACCATAATAGGAGCGATCCCCAATTTTAGAGTTTGTTATTGTCAAATTTTCGCTCAATACAAAATCGTTCAATGTTTCTCTCGCATGTCGGTCAGTGAAAAATTGGAAAATATACAAACCGAGAGGAGAGTCCTCTTGGTCATCTAAATACAAGGCAATATATTGGTTTTCCATTCCATAAACACCAGCAAAAACATGGTGTTTGATCGCATCATCCGCCTTAGATTTGTCAAAAACCTCTCTTTTACTTAAAACTACTCCCAAAGACTCAGAAGCCTCTTGTAGTGATAATAAATCTGGAAATGTTTTTTGGTTTAGAGGCTCAGTTGAACAAGCTATTACCGAAAATATAAAAACCCAAAACAATAATACATATCGAAGCTTAGAGAAAGTCACCATAATGCAACATCGGGTTTTCCAAATTTCAAACTCTGCACCACTCCCCTAAACTGTATCCGAGACGATCAATGGAGCTTCAGAAATTTCACCATCTACAATCCAAAAATTTCGAATTTGGGGGTTTTCTTTGTCCATCAAAGAAATAAGCATGTACTCGGCATCTGGCCAAGTAGCCAATCGAACATCTGTGGAAGATGGGAAAGCAGGTGTATGTGTATGAGAATGGTAAATGGCACCTAATTCCCATCCGTTATCTTCTATTTCGTTATAAGCATTCAGAACCTGTTTGCCGTCCATACTATACCGATAAGGACTTTGCTCCACATTTGTAATGGGGTAAAGCTTTACTGCAACTCCTTCTCTTGAACCCAAGATTCCACAACATTCGTTTGGCATTTCACTAATCGCATGCCTGATTAGGTCATCTTTAATTGATTTCGATATTTGCATACTATATTTCCCTGATTTCTTGTATTACCTATCAACGATAATTGGAAATTCCAAAGAGTCGCTAACACTGCCAATCACCTTGTTGAATACGCCTTTTGCCTTAAGTGCGCTTAAAAACAACGTTAATTTTGCAGTTGGTATTGAAATAAGTAATCCACCAGAAGTTTGGGCATCACATAGCAATAATTTATCAGAATCTGAAATCTTTGAACCCCAGCCTACTTTTTGACCCAAAGTCTCTAAGTTAGTAATAGTTCCACCTGGAACTACTCCTTGATTTAATAGATCTCGCGTACCCTCTAGCTCAGGAATGAAATTAGCATTGACTAATGCAGTTGTTCCGCTGCTCTCCATCATTCTATGCAGATGGCCAACTAGACCAAATCCCGTTACATCTGTAGCCGAACTAACACCAGCTGAATTCATTACTTCAGATGCCTCACGATTTAAAATGCGCATAACCTTAACGGCATTGTCTAAGACTTCTGGTGACACTATTTGATTTTTAGCTGCAGTCGAAATAATACCAGTGCCCAAGGGCTTTGTGAGCACCAAAGAATCCCCGGGCTTAGCCCCTACATTCTTAACCAAATTCTTGGGATCGACTGTGCCAGTAACCGCCATTCCATACTTGGGTTCCTTGTCTTTGATTGTGTGTCCGCCCGCCACAAGCATTCCAGCGTCTCGAGCAACTTCTGAGCCACCTTCCAGTATTCGAGCTAAGATAGAAATCGGCTGGTCTTCTGGAAAACACACAATATTTAAAGCCAGTACTGGTTTTCCTCCCATAGCGTACACATCACTAATCGCGTTAGTTGCCGAAATAGCTCCAAATTCAAAAGGGTCATCTACTATAGGTGGGAAAAAATCGACAGTTTGGATGATTGCAAGATTATCAGCAAGGCGATACACGGCAGCATCATCACCGGTCTCTATACCTACTAATAGCTCTGGGTGGCTGATATGAGGTATGTGCTTTAGCACTTCACCGAGAACCTCGGCGTTAAATTTTCCTGCTCAGCCCGCGCATGTTGCCAGACTTGTTAACCGAGTCACATTCTCCATGGCATAAGTATATAGGTGATTTCATGTAACAGCGAGCATTATACTTAGTGTATAAGGAGGATGTCATGGCTAATGGAATTGTGCTTAAGAGTAGTAAAGAAGGAGATCGGCTTGAAATAGGTTGTACACACCAAAATGGGTTATTGTACGTTGTTCCATCAGCTGCTAATTGGGTTTGTGACAAAAAAACTGTACCCGCGCATGCCCTTGCGGGGTTCCTTAGGGATGTATTCGAACTAAACCTATCTTCTGTTCAGGAAATAGCTCAAAAATGGGGTATTTATTATCGCGAAAGGCCACTAGATTAGCTGGAATTATAATTAACTTGCACCGAGTGCTGCATTTCCATCCAGTGGTGGGGCTTCCGATTCAAAAAGCTCAGCCAAATCCTTACCCTCAACGGTTTCGTTTTTCATTAAATACCTAGCGACTTGGGCTAATTTTGCGTAGTTTTCGCTTAAAACTTTTTTCGCATGCGCATAGGCTTCAAAGATCAACCCGTTTACCTCATCATCAATTTCTTGGGCAACACGCTCAGAATAATTGCGTTGTTCAGATATTTCTCTGCCTAAAAATACCAATTCTTGAGTCTGTCCAAATGTTCTTGGACCTAACTTATTGCTCATTCCGTAGCGTGTGACCATAGCACGTGCCATCTGTGTCACCTGCTCTAAATCATTTCCAGCTCCCGTTGTAACCTCACCAAAGGTGATTTCCTCAGCTACACGTCCTCCCAATGCCATAGCCATGCGGTCTAAAAACTGATCCCTTCTCATAAAAAGACGATCTTCTTCAGGAACAGATTTTGTATAACCAGCAGCCATGCCACGTGACACAATGCTTATTTTTTGAACAGGATCAGCATTGGGCAATACATGGCCAACAATGGCATGTCCGCCTTCGTGATATGCAACTATCTCTTTCTCACGCTGGGATATCACACGGGTTCTACGCTCTGGTCCCATCAAGACTCGATCGACTGACTCAGCAAATTCCTCTAATCCAATTTCCTTTTTAGATCTCCTTGCAGCAAGTATGGCAGCTTCATTAACTAAATTGGATAAGTCTGCGCCCGTGAACCCAGGGGTCGATTGAGCTATTTCATTCAAGTCCAAATTAGCAGTAAGTGGTTTCCCTTCACTGTGCACCTTTAAAATGGCAACTCGTCCATTGATATCTGGCAAATCTAAAACAACCCTTCGATCAAACCGTCCAGGGCGTAATAATGCAGGATCAAGAATGTCGGGTCTATTAGTCGCTGCAATTACAATCACGTTGGTGTTAGTGTCAAACCCGTCCATCTCAACCAAAATTTGATTCAGAGTTTGTTCTCTTTCATCATGACCACCGCCAAGCCCTGCACCTCGTTGGCGACCCACAGCATCAATTTCATCAACAAAAACAATCGCAGGCGCATTGCGTTTTGCTTGGTCAAATAAATCTCTCACTCGAGATGCTCCGACTCCTACGAACATTTCGACAAATTCAGAACCGCTAATTGAAAAGAATGGTACTCCAGCCTCGCCAGCCACTGCTCTGCTAAGTAAAGTCTTGCCTGTCCCAGGTTGACCAACCATCAAGACACCCTTGGGAATGTGTGCACCTAGCTCTAAGAATCTTTCAGGAAATTTCAAAAATTCAACAATCTCTTGTAACTCGGTTTTTGACTCTTCGACACCTGCCACATCGGCAAATGTAACTGTGGGGCGGTTGCCGGTTAACATCCGAGCACGGCTTTTACCAAATCCCAATGCCTGATTATTTGTTCCTTGAGCCTGCCTCATCATAAAGAGCAGTATTGCACCAAAGAAAATAAGTGGTAAAAATTGGAGTAAGACACCAAAAAGGCTTCCAAATCCTCCAGCCTCTTTTACGTCAATCTGTATACCCTTAGCCGCAGGTTGAATTCCCTCTGCAGCAAAAATCTCAAAGATGCTAGTGCCTGGTTCTTTAGCTGCACTGAGTGGTTCATTTGGAGACAAACGAGGTGTAACTAATAAACGATCACCATCAACGACAATCCTAGTGATTTCGTCTCGCTTCGCCATATCCAGAATTTGAGTTAGGCTTGCTGATTTTGCATTCTCCGATGAGGAAACCATCGTGAAAAATACTACAATCAGCACCACGAAAATCATCAAATAAACAAAGCTATTGCCAAACCAACGCCTACCGCCCATATCCCCCACTTTCATCCTAGCAGTCCGAGATTATCTTACAGAAATCCCAAAAACGAAACTATTGGCCCTCTATTGTATACGATAAACCTCAAAAAATTTAATTACCCACTACGCATAATTGCAATGGATCGTTGACGCTTTTTACTAAGTCAACCTATTATGTGAATACTCCAATATTTAGGAAGTCTTGCATGACGAACATGTCTGATGCGCTCACCGGCTATATAACAAGCACAGGGTTGATGAAAACTTCTAATGCCCAATATGCACAAAAGGAGTTACATCGCTTTGGTCGCTCAATTGGGTGGAATCGCCTAGTAGCGTCTTTAGCACCTCCTGAAATAGCTAGCTATGCCGAAAGCGTTATTTCTGCAGGTGGTGATATTTCAGGAAGGTTGGGTTTCATTAAAGATTTTCTATCGTACTTGAAAAAACATGGCCTTTCCTCTCATTCTCTTGCGCCTCATGTGAAGATCCCTAGAGCTGCGTCTCAAGCAGCTGCGGCAATTAGCTCTAAAAATAACGAGACTATTCAGATTACCCCAGATGGACATGCTTCAATGCTGAGTGAACTTGAAGGGTTGAAAAATCAAAGGGGCCCTATTGCTGAAACAATTGGCATAGCTCGATCGGATGGTGACATCTCTGACAATGCGCCACTTGAAGCTGCAAGAGAGTTGCAAGTCAACACTGAAAGCAGAATCAGAGAGTTAGAAGAAATGCTACGTAGGAGCGTTGTTCTAGACCAAACCCGCCCTTCGGGTAAAGCTATCTTCATCAAAATAGGAAGTAAAGTCGAACTGATTGACGAGGAGTCTGGCAAAGCTACCTCTTACACTCTTGTTGATTCCGCTGAAGCTGATCCCAGCCTAGGGAAAATTTCCGTGGCATCTCCTGTAGGGAAAGCTGTAATGGGTCAAAAACAGGGACAAAGTATCAAAGTTCAGGCTCCTAAAGGTGAACGTCACTATCGAGTCAAATCTATTTCTTAAGGATCGCCATGGCCGTTCCTGACATTCTCCGGCCGATACTGGGATTCCATTTGTATCGCTTTATTCTCCGCCCTTTTTTGTTCTTACTTAGCCCTGAATCCGCTCAGGCAATGGCTGGTTTCGCTCTGAGGATAAGGCCCCTTTGGCAGTTCCATAGAATCATGACTAGGGTTGATTCAAAGTCACTAACAACACCTATGGGGGGATTTGAGGTTTCCAATCCCATAGGTTTAGCCGCAGGGTTCGACAAGAATTTGGAGTTTTTGAATAGCCTTGCGGATATGGGGTTTGGGTATTTAGTATGCGGCACAATTACTCTGGAACCCAGAAATGGAAACCCAAAACCAAGATTGTTAAGAAATGTAAAGCGAAATTCACTTATTAATTCTTTAGGCTTCCCCGGACAAGGACTTAATTCAGCAGTTAGCAGGCTAACTGCCTATACTCACTCAGGGTATGTCACTCCTGTGATTGTGAGCATCGCTGCTTTAAACGAGCAAGACACCCTATACTGCCACGAGACTCTTCAGCCCATGTGTAGTGCAATAGAATTAAATATAAGTTCTCCTAACACAGAGGGCGTCCGCGTGTATCAATCGAAAAATAATCTTAAGAATTTGCTCGAGAAATTAAACGACTCACGCAGCAAGCCATTATTCGTTAAATTACCCCCTTGGACCGACGATGCTTCCCGAGAGCAAGTACTATCGCTTGTTAAGGTTTGCAAAGAGACAGGTGTGACAGGTGTAACAGCATTTAACTCACTACCAGTTAATTGTCCTAGTCTCGCGATAGGTAAGGGAGGTTTAAGTGGCAAACCATTATTTGAAGACATGATAGATTCACTGCCCTTGATTAGGTCCGAGCTAGGTTCTAATGCCATAATCAATGCATGCGGCGGTATCTCTTCATCCAATGATGTGATATCTGCGATAAATGCTGGTGCTAATTCTGTACAAATCTACACTTCTATCATTTTTGAAGGTCCTGGCTTAGTTAATTCAATTATCCGCGACTTAGACACTTATCTCACAGAGGCAAGAAATGGCTAAAGGTGCTTCTTCAAAACCTCCCAATCATCACATTCAGGCTTTAGAAGAATTAACTGAAAAAATTGCGGCTACTACCGTGATGGCGCAAATGTATATAGAGTTACAAGATTACCCTCTAAGGCTGATGCGTCAACTAATCACAGAGTATAAACGGAGGCAGACATCCGTTCCTGACCATTCTTTAGATCTCTCTCCCCTTTTAGGAGAAACTGCGTTGAGATCGTTAGTAGAATCGGGTTTAGCCGAAAGAGTAGACGATTCGCCATATGCGATTCATACCTACATCCCCACCACGGAAGGTATTCGATTAGGCAGTTCATTACTCGGAACTTGATTCTTGTGCAATTGGACGTGTGATTTCGATAAATCCTTGCCCCAAAACACGTTTCTGTTCATCCATTACCTCAACTGCACTCTCCCAATATTCTATTCCTAACGCTTTACTTCTAAATTGGGAATGTTGGATCAATGGTGTCAAAATCAATTCCAATTTTGATTCAGGAATTTTTAGTACCCAAACATTTTCATTGTTCTGAAGTAAACGTCCAAATGAAAACTGACCTTGAGAGAGGTGAGTGAAATCAGCACCTAGAGACAAACTTCCATATTCATCAACTTCTGAATTATCAGAATCAAGTATTCTGGCAACCATGATATTTGTTCCGTCGTAAAGCTGAACGTTCGCCCAATCCCAGCCAATTAACGAAGGTTTGAAATTCCCCCACTGTTTGTCCATCCATCCAAGGCCTGAAACCTGAACTGCCACTCCCTGATCATTCACGATCGCACCCTCAGCTTTTAGCCGTGGTCTGGAATAATAATAACTGGGGCCAGCAGGCCCTAACTGAACTATACCTTCATTCCCATGGAGTATCGGATCAGTGTAGCTAGTTAGAGTAAGGTGCAATTTCGATTCTCCGAAGCTAGATTCTAAACTGTATGAATTACCATTAATCCCAGCTATGGACCAATCAAATAGATTAAAGTCAAAACCATTGTTAGTTTTCAAGGGAAGGCTTGGTAGAATTTTTATTTTTTCAGTAGTCAAATAAGTTTCCAGTTCGACATCAGCTAATGCACCTTGAGCTACATATAGCGTTCTACCGCTACTGACTTCATGTATTTGGAACAAAACCTGGTGGAGTGCCCAACGTTTATGAGGATGCTCATTAGCTGTAAGGTGCACATTGAAATACCACCATTCTGTTTGTGAATTGTGTAAGGCTTCATCATCGGGCAAAGTAAGAGGTCGATAGCTCTCTTCGACCTGATTTGCCAAGCAACCGCAAAACACTAAAACCACTGAAAGCAGGCATAGATATAAGGCGGGGATTTTCACACTTGCTCTCTCTTTTATGCTTTATTTCCGTTTAGATATTTTAAGTAAAAGAATAACAAACCCTCTGGAAGTTTAAAGGCGTAGAAGCGTGGGTGGACAATTTCATTGAATTAGGCATAAAATATAGGCGTATAGAGTGGGCATGTGCCCACTCTTTCGTTGTTAAAATTATACTGATTTGGCTTAAACGCCAGGAGGCGCGATCCAAATGAAAAGCGACTTTCTTATTGCAGTTACCCAATTGGCAGCTGAGCGAAACCTGCCCAGAGATATGGTTTTATCGGCAGTCGAAGCCGCATTAGTATCTGCCTACAAAAAAAATGGTGCCCCAGGGACCGGCGACATTAAGGTGAATCTTGATCCAAATACGGGAGATGTATCCGTGTTTCAGCTCAAAACCGTCGTGGAAATCATAGAGGACGAAGAGACTGAATTAACACTGGAACAAGCAAAGAAGCTACAGCGCTCAACTAAACCACAACTTGGTGATGTGATTGAATTCTTGATGGAACCACAAGAAGCAGGCAGGATTGAAGCTCAAACGGCCAAGCAAGTAGTGATTCAACGTTTACGAGAAGCTGAACGAGAATTGGTTTTTACAGAGTTTGCAGAAAAAGAAAGTGAAGTTTTCACCGGCACCGTTCAGCGAAGTGAAGCGCGTTATGGTGGACCTGTCACTCTAGACTTAAACGGCCGAGCCGAAGCTGTCTTGCCCCATGAGGAACAATCACCCTATGACAGATATCGACCCGGCGTGAAAGTTAAAATAATGATTCTTTCAGTCGACAGGACCAGTAGGGGACCAGAGATAATTGTTACCAGAGCCCATCCCGACTTACTCCGTCGTTTATTCGAAATGGAAGTACCAGAGATTTACAACGGAGTAGTCGAAATCCGTGGGATATCAAGGGAAGCTGGCTCAAGAAGCAAAGTTGCCGTATTTGCTAAACAAGAAGGCGTTGATCCTGTAGGTGCATGTGTGGGATTGAGGGGAATACGAATCCAAAACATAGTAAATGAACTGCAGGGTGAAAAAATTGATGTTATTCAATGGTCGCGAGATCCTGCAGTGTTTTTAAGCAATGCGCTTAGCCCTGCACAACCCCTAAAAGTGGAAATTGATGAAATTGAACAAACAGCTTCGGTGGTTGTTCAAGACCGACAACTTTCATTGGCGATCGGTAGAGATGGCCAAAATGCCAGATTAGCTGCAAAGCTCTGTGGCTTAAAGGTAGATATCAAGAGTTCAACCGAAATCGAAATTGAGCGGATGAAACAAGATATAGAAGGCGCGGTAGCTAAGCAAGAAGCTGAATCTCAAGTTTCAGAAACTGGGGAAAGTGTGAAGGCGGACAAGCCTATAGTTTCTGCTGTCGAAGTACCCTTGCAACCAGTAGAGATTGATGATTCAGTTTCTGGTGAAGAAACCATCTTACTGGCTCCTGAATTAGAGAATGAGATCGCCGAAATTGTTGAGCCTGGGGACTCGGAAGAACTCTTGTCAAAATTATCTGGCTCTCAAAGCGCTGAGGAAATATTAGCACTTGAGTCTTTAGATATAGAAGGCTCAGAGGTTCTGCAAACTACCGAGGAGGTAGTTGAAGAGGTAGTTGAAAATTCTGAAGAAGATATATGGGTAGTGCCAGATGTTAATGCCACTGCTAATTCGGGTCTGAGGTTTGCTGAAGATATTTTAGACAACGATGAAGGTTCATCCCGAGGCTCGGGCCGGAAACGTACAAAACGGAAAACAAATAACCGCACAAACCGTCAGCAGAATTAACTGTTGCCTATGGTTCAGAAAGAGGAAAGATTGCGAAATAAGCACGTGCCAATTCGCAGTTGCGTTACCTGTAATTCCAAATCAACAAAGCGTTATTTGTACCGCCTTGTCCGGACAGAGGATGATCAAGTTGTTTTTGACGAAACGGGCAAAATGAATGGTAGGGGGGCTTATTTGTGTGACGATAAGAAGTGCTGGGAGAAGGCTATTTTAACTGATCGCCTGTCCAAGGCCTTAAAAACGAGTATAGATCCTTCTAATGCTGCCGCACTATTTTCATCCATAGGCTCATCAATAGTTTTACAAAAACAGGCTAGCGAAAGCTCATGGAGAACATAATTTATGGTTAACCAAGACGAATCTACTCCAGCAACAAGAACAGTGGTTCTAAAACCGGTCCAGCTCCCAGAAATGGTCACTGTTGGGATGCTTGCTGAAAAGCTAGATGTAGACTCCGTACAGGTTATTAAGCTTCTAATGCGGGCTGGAATCTTTGCAAGTGTCAATGAAGTGATAGATTTCGAAACCGCGGCTTCAGTAGCTCGCCCACTAGGATATTCCGCTAAAAAAATCCTTGCTCCAGTTGGATCTAAAGATATTGCAGTGTCCCCAGAGGATATAGCTAACCTTGTATCTCGTCCTGCCGTCGTGACCATATTGGGCCACGTTGATCACGGTAAAACATCTCTCTTGGATACTATCCGTAAATCTTCAATTGCAGAGGGTGAAGCCGGAGGTATAACTCAACATATTGGAGCTTATCAAGTTGAGCATGGGACTGAAATTTTAACGTTCATCGACACACCAGGGCACGAGGCATTTACTGCCATGCGGGCTAGAGGTGCGCAAACAACTGATATAGCTATCTTAGTAATAGCTGCAGATGATGGTGTCATGCCGCAAACTGCAGAAGCCATAGACCATATAAAAGCAGCTAAAGTACCTATGATAGTCGCTATTAATAAAATCGATGTTATAGATTCTGACCCCGAACGAATCAGGAGACAACTTTCTGAACGTGAGGTTTTAGTAGAGAAATGGGGCGGAGATACTCTAGACGTGGAGGTTTCAGCTAAAACTGGCACCGGCTTGGATGATTTACTTCAAACTATCCAGCTAGTAGCGGAAATGTCGGAACTGAAAGCAAACCCTAAACGTATGGCTATTGGTTCAGTTGTAGAAGCAAAGCTCGATAAAAGTAGAGGCCCTGTTGCTACCGTCTTAATACAAACGGGAACACTGAAAGTCGGTGAAACTATTGTAGTTGGTGCATCAAAAGGCAAAGTTAAAGCGCTGATAGACTCTAATGGGTCTAGAGTATCTGAAGCTGGGCCTTCTATGCCTGTAGAAGTTCTTGGAATTAGTGATCTACCAAGTGCTGGTGATCGTTTGGTTGCAGTAAGTGATGATCGTTCAGCCCGAGAAATTGTTGCGGAAAAGATACGGCTCGATGAAGAAAAACGGGGTGGGACTCTTCTAGAGCTAAGTTCACGAGCATCAACCTCAGGAACCGCACTTCACATTATTTTGAAAACTGATGTGGATGGTAGCGTAGACGCGGTGCAAAAAATACTTGGAGATATTGAAACAACTGAGACTAGTATCAGAGTGATTCATGCTGCGCCGGGCACTGTCACAGAAAGTGACGTATTACTTGCTGCCGCTTCTGAAGCAATTATCCTCAGCTTCAACACTCGAACTGAGCCCGGTGCAAAAAAACTTGCAGAACAAGACGGTATCGAAATTAGGAATTACAGCATTATTTACAGATTGGCTGAAGATATAGAAAAGGCTTTGCTTGGTATGGCAGCACCAACTCTGCATGATGTTATTGAGGGTACACTAGAAGTTCGTGCTGTATTTGCTCTTAGCCGTGGACGTAATAGCGCGGGTTGTTTTGTCACCAACGGGCAGATTTCTAGAGGTTCCATGGCGCGCATAATGCGCGACGGGATTGAGATATTCGATGGTCCCATCAGTAGCCTTCGACGCTTCAAAGATGACGTAAGGCAAGTGTCTCAAGGGTATGAATGCGGTATCAGAATCGATGGATTCTCAGAATTTGTTGAAGGCGATATTATCGAATCTCATCGTCAAGAAAGTTTTTAGCCCAGCGAGATTGCCATTGAAAACCCGAAGTAAGCGAATCGCTGGATTATT
>CAYMJY010000004.1:45173-50385 GCA_964391355.1 uncultured Dehalococcoidia bacterium
TTAGCCCAGCGAGATTGCCATTGAAAACCCGAAGTAAGCGAATCGCTGGATTATTAGCTGACCAAGTGAGTCACGTCCTCACTTCTGAACTAAACGACCCCCGCCTCTCATCCATAATCACTGTCACGCACGTGATTGTGAAAGATGATTTAAGGAATGCCACCATTTTCATCAGCGTTCTGGATAACAACGGAAATGAAGTTTCGATACTGAGGGCTCTTAATTCGGCAAAAGGCTATATCCGAAAAGAACTTGGTAGTCGCTTAGAATTGAAGTACGTTCCAGAAATTAGTTTCAAGATCGATTCTTCGGTTCCTGAAGGCAACAGTGTACTATCTATGCTTGATGCGAACTTAAACTCTAATGAAAAACCAAATTAATTATGACAAAGAAAAACATAAACGGGATTTTAAACATCGATAAACCACCCAGCATAACCTCAATGGATGTGGTGCGCGTCGTAAAACGTTTAATCGGTGCAAAGAAAGTCGGGCATGCAGGCACCTTAGATCCTTTAGCAACTGGTGTATTGCCTATCTGCATTGGCCAAGCAACGCGTCTTGTTGAGCACATGGTAACTGGTGAAAAAATTTATAGAGGCCGTATTGAACTAGGAATCACCACCGACTCTTACGATAGTGACGGGAGAATTATTGATTCCCAAAATCCCTCCGAAATTACACGGAAGGACTTTGAAAGAGTACTTCAGAAATTTGTGGGTGAAATAGATCAACTCCCTCCAATGTTTAGTGCGGTCAAATATCAAGGCAAGAGATTGTATCAATTAGCTAGGGAAGGAATTGAAGTTGCGAGGCAAGCTCGTAAAGTTAATGTGATTAGTTTGCATTTGATTGATTGGGCTCATCCAAGTGCAACAATTGAAATAACCTGCGGAAGAGGGTTTTACATGCGTACTCTTGCTCATGATATTGGCCAGGAGTTAGGGTGCGGAGCCCATTTGAGCTCATTGACTCGGATAAGAGGTGGTTCTTTTGAAATTTCTACCTCAATTTCACTATCGGAATTGGAAGAATTGATAGTCTCTGACAAGTGGCTCGATTACTTAGAACCACCGGATGCTGGCGCTAAGGATTTACGCCCTCTCGTTATCGATAACAATTCAGAAAAGATCCTTGCCAATGGCCAACCTATAGCCGCACGATTGTCTGAAATTAAGACAGAGCATGCGGAGACTCGACGTTTATATGCGCATGACGGTCGCTTTGTTGCCATTGCTAGGTATGATAGATCCTTAACCCAATGGAAACCTATAAAGGTTTTTGATCTTCCGGTTCCCTCAAAAATAGCACCGGAGTTCGGAGTATGTTAACCGTTACTGAAAAGGCAAAATCAGAACTGGCAAAAATAGTCACACTGCGCAGTTTAAGTCCAAGCCAAATTTTAAGACTCACGATACCACCAAAATGGACAGGGGAAGGTGATTTTGGCATAGTTGTTGATGCCCCTGACTCAGAAGACATCGTAATTACTTACAGTGGAATGGGGGTCCTGAGAATCGAAACGGAAGTGGCAGGTCAGCTTGCTCGATCAATGCTTGATTTCAAGGAAACTCCTGCTGGAATTGGATTTGCTTTAGACGTTTTTTAGATATTCAGCCATACTTTCTTCTAATTTAGGCCGAAGGGCCCAAGCTTTTTTAATACCCAAGGTTTAATTTTAAACTCATGATAAGCCAAGGAGGCACCCGTGAGTAAAATCAGAGTCGCAATTGTTGGTGTTGGTAATTGTGCTTCTTCGTTTGTGCAGGGAATTCACAAATATAGAGAAGCACCTACAGATGAATTTATACCTGGCATAATGCACCCCGTACTTGGTGATTACCATATAGGTGACATCGAAGTTGTTGCGGCCTTTGATGTCGATGCAACAAAAGTAGGCAAAGATGTTTCTGAAGCTATTTTTGAAGGCATGAATAACACAGTTAAATTTTGGGACGTCCCCAACATGGGAGTAGAAGTCCAAAGAGGTATGACTCATGATGGTATCGGTAAATACCTTTCTCAAGTAATTGAAAAGGCTCCTGATCCCGGTGATGAGATGCCAGCAGTCTCTGATATTTTGCGAGAGAGGGAAGTTGACGTACTCATAAATTACCTCCCAGTAGGATCAGAAGAAGCTACAAAATGGTACATGGAGCAGGCTTTATCTGCTAAGTGTGGCGTCGTGAATTGTATTCCAGTGTTTATAGCAAGGGAGCCGTACTGGCAACGCCGCTTTAAAGATGCCGGTGTTCCGATAGTAGGCGATGACATTAAATCTCAAGTAGGTGCAACCATTACCCATAGGGTTCTCACAAATTTGTTCAAAGATCGCGGTGTCAAAGTCGATCGTACCTACCAACTTAATTTCGGTGGAAACACTGATTTTATGAACATGTTGGAGCGTGAAAGGCTAGAATCTAAGAAGGAATCAAAAACAAACGCCGTTGTTTCCCAGTTACCATATGATCTGGGTGAGAAAAATGTTCACGTAGGCCCCAGTGACTACGTCCCATGGCTTGAGGATCGCAAATGGTGCCATATCAGGATTGAGGGGACTACTTTTGGTGATGTCCCACTTAACCTTGAGCTAAAGTTAGAAGTATGGGATAGTCCTAATTCTGCTGGAGTTGTTGTTGATGCAGTACGATGTGCAAAAACAGCTCTAGACAAAGGAATCTCGGGATCACTAGAAGGACCAAGTGCATACTTCATGAAATCCCCACCCATCCAGTTCACCGACGACGAAGCGCGAGACATGGTCGAAGGCTTCGTAGGTGTGGATTCAGCATGAAAGTCTATTTTTTAAGTGAAAAGTAGGATGGCAGGAAATACTGGTGAATCACAAAAACTAAAAGTTGCCTTAGTTTCACCATATGATTATGCCACTCCCGGTGGGGTGAATGATCATGTATCAAATCTTGCAAGTCAGCTTACCTCTTCCGGGAATTCGGTAAAAATCATTGCTCCTTTGGCAAATTCGGGAAGTACGGATCACGGGCCTAACTTCATACCGATGGGTAGGCCTGTTCCTATACCAGCAGCCGGTTCTATTGCTAGAGTTTCATTGTCCTATTGGCGTGAACGAAGCATTAGAGCCATTTTGATGAAAGAAAACTTTGATATTTGCCATTTACATGAACCAGCAATGCCCTGGCTATCACTAAGTGTTTTAAGATATTCAAAATCTACAAACATTGGCACTTTTCATACCTCCAGAGGCACTCGTTTTTATCGTTTATGGGGCCTGTATGCAAAAAGGTATTTAGAACGTTTACATGGTCGTATTGCAGTTTCTCATCCGGCAATGGAAACCGTAAAAAAATTTTTCCCTGGTGAGTATTCGATTATCCCTAATGGAGTGAATATTGAACGATTTTCAACACCATTAGCCCCTATTGAAAAATATAATGACTCGAAACTAAATATCGTCTTTGTCTCACGCCTAGAGCGCCGTAAAGGCTTAAAGTATCTTGTAAAAGCGTACAGTAAGCTGAAATGGAAGTATCCTTTTTTACGGCTGATTATTGTAGGCTCAGGTAATCCCGGTGAAGAAGTTCTTGGTTTAATAAGCCAACACGGACTTGAAGATGTTGAGTTAGTCGGTGGGGTTCCTTATGAGGAGTTGCCACGTTATTACCAGGCAGCTGATATATTTTGTGCCCCCAATACTGGCAGAGAAAGTTTTGGCATAATCCTAGCCGAAGCTATGGCCTCATCGAAGCCCATAGTCGCGTCTAGAATTGATGGCTTCAGCCGTGTGATTTCTAACGGTGTGGAGGGGCTTCTTGTGAAACCTCGTGACGAGCAAGAGCTAGCGTCAGGTTTGGAGCAGTTGATACAAGACCCCCAGTTAAGGGTTGAAATGGGAGGTCGAGGCAGGGAAAGTGTTGAAGCTTATAGATGGAGTAAGGTAGCAGCCGATATCGAGGCTTACTATCGATATGCCATTTCGATCAATTCAAAAAGAGATTAAAGTAAATGCAAGAAATTACACCACGGTTAAAACTCAAAGCAACAATCGGACGATTTTTTACTGAGCCAATTGCTAGAATCCTTATTTCTTTAAAGCTAAATGCAAATTCGGTGACCTTATTGGGGACCATTATTTGCGGTATTAGTGCTTATTTTGTCATAAAGGAACATTTTCTAATCGCAGGGGCTATATTTTTATGTGGGTCTATACTGGACATGTTCGATGGCACAATCGCAAGGTTAACAGGTACTGCTAATCGTTTTGGTGCATACTTCGACTCTTTAATGGATCGCATTGGGGAATCGGTCCTTCTCATGGGCTTACTTATTTTCTGTATCAACAACAGTGATGATCTTGGTGCTTCTCTATGCTTTGGTACACTCGCCATCTCATTGCTGGTTAGCTATTCTCGCGCAAGAGCTGAGGGTATCAACGTAACCGGAGATGTGGGACTCTTGGGCCGTCCTGAAAGAGTAATCGTAATCAGCATTGGGTTGTTAACAGGTCTGTATACAGTTGCTTTAATAGTTATAATTGCACTTGGAAGCTTTACAATACTGCAGAGGTTTTTTCACGTCTGGCGTGCAACAAAAGGCTAACGGAATCATTCAGTATTGAAACCATTTGGAATTTAACTACTCTCAACTGTGGATAATAAGTACGCACGTATGAATTGGTCTAAATCTCCACTTAATATTTGTTCAGGGTTTGTGCTTTCAGTATCAGTCCTATGGTCTTTAACAAGTTTATAAGGATGCAATACATAACTTCGTATCTGATTACCCCAACCAGCAGCTACATGCTCACCCTTTAGTTTTGCACGTTCTTCAGAACGTCTTAATATTTCAAGATCCATTATTCTGGCTCTCAAGATTTTGAGAGCAGTTTCTTTATTCTGAAGCTGTGACCTTTCGTTTTGGCAAGAAACTACTATTCCGGTTTGATGATGGGTAATTCGAACTGCAGTTGAGCTTTTTTGAACATGCTGCCCTCCTGGGCCACTTGCCTTAAAAGTGTCTACAGTTATATCGTCAGGCCGGATTCCCACTTCAAAGCCATCCTCAACTTCAGGTAACACTTCCACTAAGGCAAATGATGTATGGCGGGCGTGAGCTGCGTCAAATGGAGAAAGCCTAACTAATCTGTGAACTCCACGTTCGGCCTTGATATAACCGTAGCAGAATGTGCCACTTATCTCGAGAGTTGCACTTTTAATACCTGCCTCTTCGCCGCTCGA
>CAYMJY010000005.1:0-44368 GCA_964391355.1 uncultured Dehalococcoidia bacterium
TCAGCTCGTGCCGTGAGGTGTTGGGTTAAGTCCCGCAACGAGCGCAACCCTCGTCACTAGTTGCACTCTCTAGTGAGACTGCCTCGTAATCCGAGGAGGAAGGTGGGGATGACGTCAAATCATCATGGCTCTTACGCCCTGGGCGACACACACGCTACAATGGATAGGACAACGGGCAGCGACGTCGCGAGACGAAGCGAATCCCTTAAACCTACCCTCAGTTGGGATTGCAGGCTGAAACTCGCCTGCATGAACGCGGAGTTGCTAGTAACCGCAGATCAGCCCTCCTGCGGTGAATACGTTCCCGGGCCTTGTACACACCGCCCGTCACGTCATGGAAGTTGGTAACACTTGAAGTCGCTGGGTGAACCCATTTATTTGGGGCACAGGTGCCGAGAGTGGGATCGATGACTGGGACGAAGTCGTAACAAGGTAGCTGTACCGGAAGGTGCGGCTGGATCACCTCCTTTCTAGGGAGATCTCCTATGGAGAATCCTAGGTCGGCCCATCTGAAAGATTTAAGTACATGTTTGGTAGGTTGAGTTTTCTCCCCCATTCAATGGCTTAGGTTTTTTACTCTCTGAGATCAGATGGAATTTTCTTAGCGTACTTCCTTTCACTATTCACAGGTTAACGGTTTATTCATAAATACGGGCCAGCATACGCTGGCCCGTATTTATGAATAGAACTATACTCATGCACGTAGGGGCCACTAGCTCAGGTGGTTAGAGCGCAGTCCTGATAAGACTGAGGTCCCTGGTTCGAGTCCAGGGTGGCCCACCAAAACAGTGAGGTTAGCATGTCTGCTTCAACACATAATGAGATCAGTCTTTTTGATGCTATTGAGACAACGAGAGCTATACGCAATTTCAAACCCGACTCTGTCCCGGATATTCTGCTAAGAAAAATTTTAAATTCTGCAGGCCAAGCACCCAGTGGGGGAAATCGCCAACCTTGGCGTTGGATCATTATTAGGAGCGACGCTGGTAAAGCAGAAGTCAGTCGGCTTGTATTTGAAGCAGGTATCAAAGCTGAAGCTGCAAGGAGAGACGGTAAAGATATGCGGCCCGTACCAGCACCGTCGGCATCTGGGAGCAAGGGATTTCACGAAGTATTGCTTAATGTTCCTGTGATAATTATTGCTTGTGCGCAACGTCCAGTAAGTGAAGGGCCAGGTACAGTCGGACCGTTTGGTCAGACTTACCCCGCCGTACAAAATTTGCTTTTAGCAGCTCGAGCTTTAGGGCTTGGGGGAACAATTACTACTAATTTCCGATATATGGAAAAAGAATTTAGAGATTACTTGGGCCTTCCCGATAACATAGATCCCACTTGTTTAATCCCACTAGGGTATCCCGCAGATACTGGGAGAGATCGGCATGGACATAAGACTAGAAATGAACTTGAAAAATTATGCCATGAAGAACATTGGGACCAGGCAATCAGCTTCTAAGTCTCCTTATTTATACTAGGCTTTAATGGTCTTGCTAGGTACATGCAAAGCATACTAAGTATCCAAAAAGTCAGCAAAATCATGAAAATGTACTTATATGTACCGAACGCTTCACCCGCTGCAGCGATTGCCCACGGTGCTGTAGCGGCCATAGCCATTTGAAATGGCGCAAAAGTTCCTCTTATAGCTCCAAGGTGGTTTCTCCCGAAGAAATTAGCCCATATTAGGGGACCAATTGCTAAATAACCTCCTAAGACAAGACCTTGAGTCGCGCCATAAAGTAGCGCGATAGCACCATAGCTTTCAACAAATAGCAAAAATCCTATACTTCCTGCAGTCATCGCAGCATGGACAATAGCGAGCGTTCTAATGTGGTACTTGTCCAAGAAAATACCCCAAGCCAAACGTGCAACTAGTGAAGCAGCACCATACGTTGAAACTATCGTTGCCGCTTCTGTTCTAGTGAAACCAATAGACTGGAAATGGATTGCCCAATTAGAAGTTAATCCAACCATTGTGGGAGTAACCAACATAGTGGCCAAAACAATGAACCAAGTACTTCGCTGTCTAAGAGCTTCTTTGGGAGTAAAACTCAGCTCTTCAGTCTTCTTAGAAGCGGATGCCCGAGCTGCTTGAGGTGCATCCGCTGAAACTACAGGATCTCCGTCTGGTAAAAGTCCAAGATCTTCAGGGGCTCGGCGTATAAGCAAGGAAATAGGAAGAAGTAGAATCAGAGTAATTATACCTACGATTACCCAAGCAAATCGCCAGCCGTATGAGTCAATTAAAATATTAGCGAGTGTTGGATAAACAAAAGCGCCAATAGCGGTACCCGCGCTTCCAAATGCGATAGCTTTTCCGCGATATTTTATGAACCACTTTGGGACTAATGCTTGGTATAACTGACCTCCTGCTCCCGCCAAGCCGATGCTTCCGAAAACAACTGCAAATAGGAAATATTGCCAATATTCATTGACGCTACCAAGTGCCATTATGCTTAGAGCGAATACTACTGACGAGACGCTCATTATGATTGGAGGCCATTTTTTCTGATCCATCAAACGCGCTAGAAAGATGGTTAGAACTCCCATTATCACAGTTCTAAAAACAGTGATGCTGAAAATAGTGCTTTTACTCCAACCTAAATCCTCTGCCATGGGGTTAACAAAAACTTGAAATCCCCAAAGTATGGCACCTGATCCTGCTATCCCCGACAATAGATAGCCACCCACAATCAGCCAACCATAATAAAGAGTGAATTTTTTTCTGTTAGTATTTTGCAAAGAATTATTCAATGAGGGATTGAGTCTACAGCTTATTTAGAAATTTCGCTTGATTAGCATCCAGATTTTAAGCGGCATTGGCTTTTTATTCAGCCTAGAATATATACAGGTAAATACATAAACATGGTAAGGCAATTGATGGTAACAAATTCAGAATTAA
This sequence comes from uncultured Dehalococcoidia bacterium, assembly GCA_964391355.1. Classification (GTDB taxonomy): domain Bacteria; phylum Chloroflexota; class Dehalococcoidia; order Lucifugimonadales; family Australimonadaceae. The sequence continues at coordinate 2,897 of CAYMJY010000005.1, forward strand.
AAAAAATGTTTCATATCCGAGTTGTCGCGATATTTTTAGTAATTGTGATGGTCATTTCGTGTGCACCTGAACCTGTGTTTGATAGCGTAGCAGAAGTAAAGAGGGGTGATGTTTCAGTAATGATTTCTGCTACAGGCAATGTAGCTTTTGATCGCGACCAAAAACTACATTTTGGCATTTCAGGAGAAATAGCTGAGGTATTGGTCGGTGAAGGAGAAATAGTTACTGAAGGTCAAGAATTGGCGGTATTGGAACCCAACGCCACAGAATTAAAGCTACTAAAAGCTCAAACCCGACAAAAATTGGCAGAAGAGGAACTAAATAAGCTTTTATCTGCTCCAGAGGCTCACGAAATCGAACTAGTTAATGCTCGTGTTCAAAACGCTATCGATACTTTGGAGCTTGCCGAAATTGAACTAAATGATGTGAAGCCAGCCGCGGACAAATTGGTGGAAGACTCATTGTTGCTTTTGGAAGACTTAAAAGAAAATCATTCTCTCCTGTACCGCAAGTTTTATGGCTTAGAGGTTGATGGATCTACGCTTTCTCATAACCCAAAAGAAGTGTTGCATGATTTTAAAAACCCTGAGCCCTTAAACACATGGACTCGTTTATTCCCACAAAATGAACAACTTGCTCTGGATACGATAGAGAGCGATTTACAAACTTCTTGGAGTGGACTAAGGCAAGCTGAATTGAACTACAGTGCAGCATTAATAAAACGATCAAGAGATTTAATAAACGCAGCTAAAAAAGTCACGTCTTCACGCAAGGAGATGCACATCACGCAAGAAGAAAAGGACAAATTAGAATCGCCCCCAGAAGTTTCTCAAATCCTCGCAAAAGAAGTATCACTACTTGAAGCAGAAATAGCTGTTGCACAAGTTGAGCAGGACAGTAAAAAATTGATATTACGTGCACCCTTTGCTGGAACAATTGTTGATTTGAATATCGCCAAAGGTGACATGATCAACCAAAGTTCAAAAGTTATGAGACTTGTTACTGCCAGTTCCTTACATGTGATTGCTTATCTAGATGAGAGTGATCTATTGTCTGTCCGAAATGGTCAATTTGTTGCGATAAGTCCCGTTTCGGATTCAGCAGAACTAATGGAAGGCGTAGTAGCTGATACTGAAAGGCCGTACATAATGGATTCAGGTTCGGTCCGCTACCCGGTTGAGGTTTCTATTCAGCCAGATATCGATTCGGCAATTAAAGCTGGTATGAAAGTTTTAATAAGCGTAGAAACGAGTTTCAAAAGTAACGTAATCGTAGTACCGGTTGGAGCATTGAAGAGATCAGGAATTCGATATTCAGTTGATGTGGTCGCAGATGATGGAATTACAGACTCTAAATTGGTTAATGTCGGTGCGATGGATTCATTTAATGCAGAAATCACTAGGGGGTTAGTTGAAGGCCAAATAGTTGTTAACAGGAGCGTAGTGGTTGGGAGATCCGAATTTTTGGAAAAAGAACGCACATTGAGAAACAATGCAGAGTAAATTGGTTGCTGCTTTAGTTAAAATTGGGCATTCTTCGATCAATACTTCAGGAGAATGTAAAAGTTCTTTGACCGATGTTTCCTTGAATTTGTTTCAGGGACAAATTACTGCGTTAATAGGCCCCAATGGTTCAGGGAAAACAACATTATTTAATATATTGGGCTGCTTAGATGCACCATCTACTGGTACTTATCATTTACTTGATCAAGAAGTGGGACATGCAAGCGAGTCAGCAAGGGATGACTTAAGAAGTAGGAGAATCGGACTTGTTTTTGAAAAGACTAGTTTGGTCGAACAAATCTCATTACAGAAGAACGTAGAAATCCCTCTGGAAATAGGAGGAGGGAAGCGTTACAAAGTGAGAGCATTGGATGCTTTAACTTACGTAGGGCTAGCAAATTTTCTATCGTACACCCCAAAGTCCGTTTCATTTTTCCAGAAAAAATTAGTCTGCCTTGCAAGGGCTATTGTTATGAACCCTACCCTATTACTTTTAGACGAACCCTTTTACGGGCTGAGTTGGTTAGAGACTTTGATGTACATAGATCTTTTACAGAGGATTTCTTCCAATTCAACAATTTCCATTCTTTTAAGCACAAGTGAGGATAAAGTTACTGGATTTTGCAACCAAAGCATCTACATTAAGGATGGGCAATTAGTTGAGCAGAAGGTAACAAAAAAACAACTCAATGCTGCATCAGAGCAATACAAATTGGAATTGAGGCCAAGTAGGTGAAGTGGGTAAAATTCAGAATTCTTTTAGGGAGGGTGCTTTTCTATCAAAAAAAGCATCTCCTGCATTCATTTTTTGGTTTGTCTATTATCTCTACAGTTTTAATTTCTTTTAACTTGTTGATGGCTTTTGAAGAATCAAATAGAAATAAGATTTATCAAGAGGTTACCAGTATAGGGCCAAATTACATCAGGATAGATCCTGACCAGAAATCGCAGCTCACGATGGATGATGCTGGCCATCTTTTAAACCAAAACCTTAACCCCTCTGTGCATTTGATAGCACCAGTCAAGAAAACCCAAGGGCAATTGGGAGTCGGTGAAAATAATACGATCGTGAATATTATCTGGACTTCACCAGAGTATGCGGTAATACATGAATTAGATCTGAACAAAGGACGGTTTTTCAGTTCTCAAGATATGTTAACCACTATTCCCGTTGTAGTTTTGGGGGATACGGCTAAAAAACGTGTCAATCAAGGGGTATTTAAGAAAAGGCAGCAGGTAATGGTAGACGATCACTCCACTTATCTTCTTGGTGTGTTGGATCCAGCAAAAACGACTTCTAGTGCTCACCTTGAAAATGCTGCAATTTTGCCAATAAACACGATCGTGTCTCCATTTTTTCAGCCAGGCAAAGGAATTGAAAGAATAACGTTAGATTATATTGAGGTTCGTGCGCTGCACGGGGAAGTCGATGAAGCTGTTAATCAAATAAAGGCCACTTTAATTTCGGAACATGGGGAAGAAGACTTTTCCATTTCGACTCACGATTCTTTGAGTGAAAAGTTGGATAATTCAACAAGGTGGTACAGAATACTAGGCGCTGCTTTTGTTTTGCTCAGTTTTAGCGCTGCGATATTTTTCATGAGTGCTCTAATGGCAAGTTTTGTCGCCAGTAGAAAAATAGAAATAGCGATTAGAAGAGTTTCAGGCTTATCAGGAAGTAAAATCAAAAGTCAATTTATGGCTGAGTCAGTTATATTTTGCGGCATCACTGGGATTTTCGCATCGATAGCATCAGTGGTTTTAGTTGGGTTGATTGGTGAGATATATATAGAAAAAGTGCAGTTTGACCTTAGTCTTAGATTTTACGTGCCGATTGCTTCAGTATTTCTTGCTTTGGGGATAGGTGTCATTGGCAGTTTGTATCCATCGTTAAAAGCCGCGCAAATAAAGATATCTCAAACACTCGAATAGAATTTGGTAAGGACTATATGTTTGAAGCTTCCATTATTGCTGTCTCTGCAATCGTAGTGTTAGTTGCTGCATTCACTCAAGGATTGACCGGTTTCGGATTTGTAATGTTAGGCGCTCCGCTTATGGTCTTGTTAGTTGAACCTAAGGTAGTAGTTCCGACAGTTTTAATCCAATCATCAATAATTAACGTAGTGATCATAGTACGAGGTTGGCAGTGGGTTAATCATCGCCGTTTTTTAGCACTTGCGATTCCAGGAGCATTCGCTTCTCCACTGGGAGCCTACTTTTTGGTAACGCTCGACCAGTCTTTGCTTAAAATTATTACTGGTGCAGTAGTCACTTTCACTGCAGTTATTATGCTTACCGGCTATAGGAAAGTTTTTGTTAATGATATTAGAGGGTGTTTGCCTGTAGGGGCGTTAAGCGGTTTGCTAAATGCGTCAACTGGATTGGCAGGCCCTGCGGTGGTTTTGTATTTCGCCAACCAGGGTGTGGGTTCGAAAGAATTCAGATCAACTATAGTAGCCCACTTTCTGTTCATTACGCTTGTGACGTTCCCAATTTTCATTGTTGGAGGTATTTTCTCCCGTGATCAAATTACTTTTTCACTCATTTTGACTCCATTTGCTTTAATAGGGGCAATTTTAGGTGTATTGCTTTCTAAGTTCGTCTCTCAGAGTTTGTTTCTCAGGATTGCTTTAATTTTGGTTATTTTTGCCGGAGCTTCCTCAGCGTTTGCTGGGTTGTATTCATGACTATCAAAGTTAAAAACATCTATGCTTTACCCGCTACAATAGCACCAACCACCTTCTTAGTGACATTTTTTGCAGCTGCAGAACTCACACCTGAGTATAGCCATTTATCGGATACAGTTAGTTCAATCGCAATACAGGGGCAACCTTATGCCTTGATAGCGAGGGCGGGCTTTATAGCATATGGGATTTTAGTTATCCCACTGGGATTCGCTTTGTTCAATATTTATAAAACACACCAAAGAATTTTGATTGCAAAGCTTTTCTTCCTATTGTTTTGCCTATATGGCATTAGCGACGCACTAGCAGGAATAGCTACTGATGACCCGAGCTGGGTTGTGACATCCTCAGGAACCGTACATGATGTTGCCGCAAGAACTGGATTCTTAGCTATTTGCAGCGCAATTTTTTTAGTAAGCCTGAAGCCAGGGCCTTTTCCAAAATTCACTCAAGCTGTTTCACTTGCATTATTGATAGGCACTTTGATTTCAGGCGCGTTGTATTATCTTGATTTAAACCAAAATTTAACTGGCCTATGGCAGCGTTGCTTTTTTGCCACCACATTGGTTTGGGTTCAACTAGCTTCTATAATAGTGGCTTTTAAAGCTAGTCGATATCCGTGTGAGCAGTAGCATCAAAGGTAGTCATGGTGTTTTCGCCAGCCAGAAACGCCGCACCTATGACAACTCTTGCAGGCCTGATATCAGCTGGGAATTTTTCAGCCCAGACATCATTTACAGCCTTAATCATTTCTGATTTTGTTACATAAACCCTGACTTTTACGACATTTTTCCAACTCAGGCCGTCTTCCGCAAGAAGCCTTTCAAAGTTACTAAAAACATCTCTTGCTTGTTCTTCTACCGTATCAGCAGTAGTTCGATCAGGCTTTGCTGGACGGATAGCAGAGTATTCAATCGTGCTCCCGACCTTGACTGCATGTGGAACGTTGGGGCCATGAGGCATGAAACCTTCATGGACTATGATTTCTTTCTTTGCCATTTTTCTCTCCCTTTTGTTGGTATGATATCAGTGATACCTACAGAGTCTACTCTGACACTTAATACTAGATTCAGCTGTTATGCTATAGGTGTGGATAGTAATAATTTTCATCCAATAGTAGAGGCTTGGTTTCTTCGTCGGTTTGGAAAACCTACGCAGGCTCAAATTGAAGGCTGGCCTGCTATTTCGAAGGGGAACCACACACTGATCTCAGCTCCGACGGGTTCAGGGAAAACCCTTGCCGCTTTCTTAAATGCAATTGACAAATTAGTTCGCCAAGGACTCGAACATAATGAGCTTAATGACGAAACACAAGTTGTTTACGTATCACCACTAAAAGCCCTTTCAAATGACGTACACAAAAACTTAGTCGAGCCTTTGGCAGAGATTACTGAATTATCAAAACAAATGGGCATGCCTATTCCAGAGATTAGAGTCGCTGTCCGAACAGGTGACACGTCACAAAAAGAGAGGGCTTTGAATGCCAAAAAACCTGCGCATATATTAATTACTACGCCTGAATCCTTGTTTATAGTTTTGACTTCAGAAAGTGGCAGAAGAGCTCTCACAAAAGTACACACGCTCATACTTGATGAACTGCATGCTTTGGTTCCCAATAAGCGAGGATCCCATCTTGCGATCACAACGCAACGTTTATCTGAAAACTCAATTTACCCCATAACGAGAATTGGATTGTCAGCCACCCAACATCCCATTGAAGAAGTGGCAAACTTTTTAGTTGGTTATCAATATGAAACAACAAAAGCCGTTAGCAGTCGAGCAAAAAACAAAAAAGACGCGAGCACTCATATTGAGGATGAGGGTTCCTTCATTCCTGTTCCTTGCACGGTTGTAGAGGTATCGCAGAAAAAACAAATTGATATCAATATTGAACTCCCACATGGAGAAGAGCTAGGTCCGATTGCAACGCACTATCAATGGAACAAGGTTTTGGATCAAATTGCAGATCATTCTGAGAACCATGCCACCACCTTAATATTCGTTAATACTCGCCGTTTGGTAGAGCGAGTTGCGCATTTGCTTTCAGAAAGGATGGGTGAAGAACGCGTTGTTGCACACCACGGAAGTCTCTCAAAAGACACTAGGTTATTAGCTGAACAACGGTTAAAAAATGGGGATGTAGCTGTTTGTGTAGCTACGGCCTCTCTGGAGCTGGGGATTGATATCGGGAATATAGATTTGGTTGTCCAAATTGGATCACCGAGGAATATCGGTGTAGCACTTCAGAGAGTAGGACGTTCAGGCCATTTTCTCGAAGGAATCCCCAAAGCTTATTTCTATCCGTTGACTCGAGATGAATTGGTTGAAACTGTTGCACTGCATCGTGCTATTTTTGCGGGGAAGCTCGACAAGATTAAGGTTATTCCCTGGCCTTTGGATATTCTCGCGCAACAAATTGTGGCCATATGTGTTCGCGAAGAATGGTGGGAGGAAGTAGAGTTATTCAATTTTTTCCGGACAACTTACCCTTACCGCAACTTACCTTTTAATCAGTTCCAAGAAGTTCTAGATGTGTTGGTGGAAGGAGTAGCGGGGCGCTGGGGCCGTAACGGAGCATATTTATATCGAGATGGTGTTAATGGCCTTGTAAAATCAAGAAGAGGCGGGAGAATTGCAACTATAACCAGTGGTGGAGCCATCCCTGATACTGCTGATTACCTTGTAGTTAGCGATCCTGATGGGTCTTATATTGGCTCAGTAAATGAAGACTTTGCTATAGAAAGCACCATTGGGGACGTGTTTCTTTTAGGGAATACCCCATGGAAAGTCCGCAGGGTAGAAGCTGGAGTAATGCGTGTCGAAGAGGCACAGGGCCAAGCTCCCACAGTACCTTTTTGGCTTGGAGAAGCTCCTGGGCGAACTTCAGAACTGTCCCGAGAAGTATCCAAGCTCCGAGAAGATGTTGAGCGATGCATCAGGTCAGATAATCCATCTACCCAATGGTTAATAAATGAAGGATTTACTCAAGAGGTTGCCGATCAGATTTCTGCATATATTACGGAAGGACTGAAGGTCTTAGGCGAAGTCCCGTCGTGTAAGAATGTTGTAGCTGAGAGGTTTTTTGACGAAACAGGCGGCATGCAATTAGTAATCCATTCTCCTTTTGGAAGCCGTATTAATAGGGCATGGGGTATGGCTTTGAGAAAAAGATTTTGTCGTAATTTTGATTTTGAGTTGCAAGCATCTGCTACAGACGACGGCATAAATTTGTCTCTAGGACCTCAACATTCATTTCCTATCGACGATGTATTTGCGTATGTAAAACCTGAAAATGCAGAAAATCTGCTCACCCAATCAATTTTGCAATCGCCAATTTTTGGAATTCGCTGGAGATGGGTTACTTCTAGATCTCTTGCGCTTTTACGCAATATTGGCGGTAAAAGAGTGCCTACGGCAATCCAGCGCATGCGTGCCGATGATTTAATAGCAGCAGTATTTCCTGAACAAGTAGCATGCCAAGACAATTCACCCGCGGCTCTAGATGTTGCCATTCCCGATCACCCTTTTGTGTTTGAAACAATGCGTGATTGTTTGAATGAAGCATTTGACTTGCCGGGCATGGTAGAAGTATTGAATAAGATAAAAGAGGGAAGTATTAAAGTTTCGGGCAAAGACACTGTGCAGCCTTCTGTTTTTTCACATCAAGTTTTGAATGCGATGCCGTATGCATTTTTAGACAATGCACCATTGGAAGAAAGACGTGCCCGCGCAGTAAGTTTGAGAAGAGCACTTCCCGATGATGCAAAAAACCTTGGTTCATTGGATTCTGGAGCAATCTCAGAAGAATCAAGAGCGGCATGGCCCACAGCACGTGACTCTGATGAACTTCATGACGCATTGATGACTCTCATTGTTTTGCCTGATGCTGATATAGATCAAAATTCACATAACCCTAGCCCTTGGCGAGAGTGGTTAGCTGATTTAAAGACCAAAGGCAGGGTAATGAGCATGGATTTAAATGGAACCAAGCTGTGGCTAGCTACTGAGAGATCGGGCATGGCATCTGTTGCTTATCCTCGTGGCAAACTCAGCGATAGTCCTTGGGCGTCACCATCGGACATGGATGAGGATGAAGGGGTTTTTTCTATTGTCAGAGCCCGCGCAGAATCAAGTGGGCCATTCACTGTGGTTGAAATAGCCAGAGAGCTGCATCTTGATTTGGCACGTGTAGAAATAGCTGTGGCACGCTTAGAAACATTGGGAGTTTTGTTAAGAGGCAATTTCAGGAAGGAATACGCTAATACTTCAGGGCATGAATATTGCGATAGGCGCATTTTATCCCGTATTCATGCCACAACAGTCGGACTCCTGAGAAAAGAAATTGAACCTGTTCCCGTTTCAGTTTTTCTGCAATTCTTATTTGAATGGCAACATGTAACTCATGACACAAAACTTTCAGGTGAACCTGGCTTGCTAAAAGTGATAGAGCAAATTCAAGGTTTTGAGTCTGCAGCACACGCATGGGAGCGTTCCGTTTTGCCATTAAGGCTTCATGATTATTCTTCTTCCCTGCTGGACAGTTTGTTTTTCAGCGGCGAAGCAATCTGGGGGAGATTCGCAAAAAGGCTAAATGACTCAGACCAAAAACTTTCAAGAAATAGCCCTATTAGTATTGGTTTACGTACAAACCTCAATTGGCTTTTAGATCTTCGGATACAAGATGACGAGTCTTTGCAAACTGGTGCAGCTTTGGAAATTTTTTCATACTTACAATCTAAGGGAGCTTCTTTTTTCTCTGATATAGCTGAAGAAGTTAACCGACTGCCTTTAGAGATTGAACAAGGCCTTTGGCATCTAGTAGCAACGGGCCAAGTAACCTCTGATGGATTTGGAGCCTTGAGATCGTTAATCTCAGGCATACGAATTAGGAATAAACGAAGAAGATCTCAATATCTATTTTCTCGGAGTCCTTCTGCACGAATCCAACAAAGCAGATGGACAATTTTAAGCCATAAGATCGCCAAAAGCGTTGAGAAACCGAATGGTGTTCCAGAAAATGAGGAGGCAAGTTTTTCTGAATCCAGAGCATTTCAACTTCTTCAACGTTACGGGATTGTTTGCAAAGAATTACTTGCTCGAGAATCAATTGCCCCCGAATGGCGAACCCTGCTTCGTGTTTACAGAAGAGCGGAAGCAAGGGGTGAGATAAGAGGTGGACGATTTATAGCTGGACTTGCGGGTGAACAATTTGCCTTTCCTGAAGCTATCGATCGATTGAGAGAGGTAAAGAAAAAGCAACTTTCAGGGCAAATTATACGTGTTTCTGCTAACGATCCCCTTAATTTGGTCGGTATTTTGACCCCAGGTCCGAGAGTGCCTTCCTCGAGTGGTAGTGACATTATTTTCCGAGACGGGGTGCCAGTTTCGGAGGATGAATTAATTCTAGGAGTATGAAGTGGACAAAGAGTATAGGTTGGTAGCTCATAAAGATGATCTTAACAATGGGGAAATTAAGGGTATTTCTATTGGACATGAGAAAATTTGCTTAGTGAAAATCGAGGAAGGTTTTTACGCTATAGAAGATTTTTGTTCCCATGCAGGCGGGGTAATGAGCACTGGCGCACTTGATGGTGTAGAAATTATTTGCCCTTTACACGGAGCTCGTTTCGACGTTCGTAGTGGAAAACAAACGTTAGGACCATCCTCAAATAATCAGGCTATTTATCCTGTTTTACTTGAAGGTGATAGTTTGTACCTTGGTAAGATTATTGAAGAGGGTTTTTAGGATGATTCTCGACCCAACTCGTATCAAAGCAGTATTGTTTGATTTTGATGATACTTTGGCTGAAACTTTGCCCGGCCGACGCGCAGCAATACAATATGCTTTTAGTAAAGCGGGTGTGAATTCTCCTACGGCAGAGCAATTTTTGCAGACAGTAAATGGAAGGACATTTAATCAAGGATTCTTAGATATCAGTAATTTATATGGACGTGATTTGGATTTGCTTAATCTTTACCGAGAAAGATATTGGGCTGCTGAAGCGAACAACTCTCCATTATTTGATGGCGTAAGAGAAACAGTTGAAATAATTCACCGGCATGAATTTAAGTTAGCTCTAGTGACATCAAAAATCCGCGAATTTAATTTTGAAGGAAAAACTCTAGGAGCTGAGTATCAAATGGAAGCGAGTGGGATAAAGCATCTTTTTGATGTCATGATTGGTGGGGAAGATGTGGAATACCACAAACCTGACCCAGAGCCTATTGAACTTGCTGTACATAGACTAGGCATCAGTTCAAATGAAGCATTAATGATAGGGGATAGTACCGCTGATTTAGGAGCAGCTCATGCAGCGGGATGTTGGAGTTGTCATGCTGTCTGGGCAGGTACCCCGACAGGTCCGCCCTTGGAGGGAGTTTCCCCTGATTTCATTGCAGATAAGCCTTCTGATGTTTTGAAAATACTTGGGATAGTTGACTAGGTCTTTGCTTCGCTTAGAATCACAAACCTAAAGAGGTGAGCATGAGAGAAGTCGTAATTGTTGCCGGTTCTAGAACACCCGTAGGACGTTTTGGCGGTATTTTCAAAGATACTGACCCATCTCATTTGGGCTCTGTTGCAATTCGTGCTTCATTGGAGCGATCAGGCGTAGATTTCAATGACGTGGATGAAGTCATAATGGGGAATGTGATTCAAGCAGGTTCAATGGGCTATCTTGCTCGAACCTCGGCTTTAAAAGCAGGCTTACCAGTAGAAACTCCTGCAATAACAGTGAATAGAGCTTGCGCATCTGGTTTAGAAGCAATAAACATTGCTGCCTATACGATTATGTCTGGAGATGCAGAAGTGATTGTGGCCGGTGGCATCGAGAGCATGAGTACTGTGCCTTACCTTTTGCCTAAAGTTCGCTTCGGAGGCCTACGTTATGGTGATGGACGGTTGATAGACGGTGTCTCCTTAGGACTTAGCTGCCCAATCCACGATTACCAAATGGGAGTAACAGCTGAAAACATAGCTGATTCTTATGAAATATCCAGAAATGACCAAGATTGCTTGGCAGTCACCAGCCATGCACGAGCAATTGACGCACAAGTAAGAGGGTATTTTGATGAACAAATTGAGCCAGTATTAACTCAAACGAGATCATCCGAAGAGACATTGTATAAGGTTGATGAACACCCCAGGTCTGACACTGATATTGCACGGTTATCAGCTTTGAAACCTGTATTTAAAGATTCAGGCACAGTGACTGCGGGTAATTCTGCAGGAATGAATGATGCAGCTGCCGCTGTTGTAGTTATGTCTGCTGATTATGCAAAAGCTCATTCAATACAACCCCGAATGCGTTGGGTTGCACGTTCTGTTGCTGGAGTCGACCCTCAGTTTATGGGAACAGGTCCTGTTCCTGCTGTTAAAAAAGTATTGGCTAAAACTTCAATGGAACTCAAAGATATCGATTTGGTTGAGTTGAACGAAGCATTTGCTGCACAGGCGTTGTATGTGATACGTGAACTTGGATTGGATGAGTCGTTAACCAATGTAAATGGGTCTGGTATCTCGCTTGGCCATCCTTTGGGGGCTACAGGCGCAATAATGGCAATCAAGCTAATGTATGAACTAGAACGTCAGGATACCCAATTGGGGTTGGCAACTTTATGCGTGGGTGGGGGACAGGGAGTGGCTACAATTTTTGAGAGAATCAATTAACCTGATGCTCCCAAAGCTAGTCATACCAGCGGATCCTCAAGAACAGTGGCTGCATTCCTACCAACTGGAACGATTAAAAAAAGTATGCACAGTTGAGTACCACATTGACCTTCCCGGAAGCAATGATGAGTTGATAAACCGAATTTCAAGTGCTGACATTGTAATTTCGCCTGTCAGTTTTTACTGGGATGAGGATTTATTAAAAAGTTTGCCAAATTTGGAGCTCATTGTCCTCTTAGCTATTGGTACAGATTCTGTGGATTTAACGTCTGCCCGTAAACACTCAGTCGATGTATGTAATGTTCCTGGTAAAACCGCCGGAGTTGTCGCCGAACATGCATTGGGGTTGATGCTAGCAGTAGCTAGACGAATGTATGCAGACACTCGGTCAATTAAACTAGGGCGTTGGGATCAAGTTAGAACAATAATGTTGCACGGTAAAAGACTTGGAATTCTTGGAACAGGGGCCACGGGTGCTGCTACCGCAAAATTAGCGAAAGCGATTGGCATGGAAGTAGTTGCGTGGACATTCAATCCTTCCGAAAAACGAGCTGCTGAAATTGGTGTGGACTACCTCGCATTCGATGAAGTTGTTTCTACATCCGATGTATTGAGCATCCACCTGAAAAGCACTAAAGATTCGTATCGAATTGTTGGTGAACGTGAATTATCCCTCATGAAAAAAGGAAGCATATTGGTGAATGTAGCACGTGGATCAATTTTGGATACCCAAGCTGTGGCTCGTTACTTGGCATCGGGACATTTGGCAGGTTTAGGGGTGGATGTTTTTGAATACGAACCTATTGAAGCCGATCATCCTTGGTTAAGTTTTGATAATGTAATTTTCACACCACATGTAGCTGATAATACCCCCGAAGGAATGGAATTGTTAAATGAGGGTGCTGTAGAAAATATTTTGGCTTATTTAACTGACAAACCTATTAACGTTGTGAATTGATTTATCAAGTTAGCCTAAAAACCGACGTAGCTGAGCGGCTTCTTCGATATAGTGTGTAATATTCACCGTTGATTTATTTTTAACACCAGCCCATATTGCAGTAGTTAGGCCTTCATGAATTCGATCAACCCCGTTTGCAAGTTCATTTGCCATTTTGGTTGTTGAAGCGCCAAGAAGTTCACTTACTTGGCCTTCATTCATAAAGCTTAATGCTGCAGCCATATCTTCGTCGAAGCTAGGATAAACGTTACGAACAAACTCTAAGTCCTCAGAGTTGAGTGCATCGAGTCCAAGAAGTTCCGGTGGAGTTCCAATTGAGTACATTGAGGCTGCAAATCCAATAGCACGTGGCAAAGTTACGTCTTCAGCACCTGCAAGAGTTCTGCCGTATCCAAATAAGCCAACGTGCAATTTTCTTTCACGGCGTTTTGGAATCTTAGTGGATACTTCGCCAATTACATCTATGAGGTCGCGAACTTGCTGGTTGTACCGAGCAGCGACTTTCTTGATTATTTCCTGAGCTCTGGACTCGTCTATTTCTGGTGCTTGCTTACGCTCATAAGACAATATTTGTTGGATTCCAGCCTTGACTACTGATTGAGGATGGTCAAATTTAAATGCTGATTGGACTGTAAAAGTCTGTGCACTGGGATACTCGCGAATTGCGCGATCAATGTTTAATGGGCTTAAGTGTCCCCGGAAAGGTACTGAACCTGCTCCTATTATTGGATAAATGGGGATGCCTAAAGTGTCTTGGAGCCTTGATAGTTTTGATAATGCGATTTTGATCATCATTTCTGCAGACACAGCGCCGTAGTTTAGAGCGGGATCACTTCTTGCAAGAAATACTCTTTGATATTCCACTTGAATTTTTCTTTTGCTTAAGTCTTCTAGATAATCTGAAACTATCAAGTCACTGCCGGTCAAATGATCAAGATCTTCGATTAAAGGGATTATTCTTATTCGCTTAGGGAAAAATTCTCCAATCCAATCTTTCACTGCCATGGAATCTGTAAGTTTTTGTGTTTCTTGACCTACCACAAACTTTTGATAGTAAACATCTAACAAGGTTAATTCCTCAGAAGATGTGGTGAATGGGAGAATTACTTCTTGAATCGGAGGTTGAGTGCCATCTCCATAAAATTCTGAAGCCATGTCCCATGCTTTAGGAATTCCCTGCAATGCCTCTACCGTCGATTTTCTCATCTCAGTTTCTATAGCAGGGTTCGGTACTCGAAGTGTAAGAACACTATCTTTGCCTAGTTGATGTTGGTTTTTGAAAAAATCAGAGTGGGCAGTTAGGAGCTTTTGGACTACCTGGTTATCGGCTTCTTTTCCTTCTGAATCCCACATTTGTTCGTCACAACCAAGCTGAAATACCTCCACTGCCTCAGTGATTTCTGCATCACCCTTTATGACACCGTCAATTGCGTAAGGCGGTACGAAGGCGTTATCAGGATGTTGTGTGCTCATACATTTTGGAATGAGAGCCATATATAGTTCCTTGTTTGAATTTACCGATATGATAACCGATTGTGATAAAGGTAATAATATTCGCTAGTCAGCAAAACTTAATCTCACATAATACGCTGGACAAAACCCGTTTTTTTCTTCCAGTTTTGGGTCACCTTTACCCACAGCTCTAGGTATACTTTCCTTCCTGCTAAAGCCTCAATTTCTGGCCTCGCAGCAATACCTACTTGTTTAATTGCGACACCTGAACGGCCAATAAGTACTTTTTTTTGTGAATTAGCCGCTACGTGAATTATAGCTTGGAGCAAATCAGGTTTATTTGAGCCCCTATATTCAAAAGATTCTATTTCTACTGCGACATCGTAAGGTATTTCATCGTCGTATTGTTCAAAAACCTTCTCTCGAATTATTTCAGATATTAGAAATTCGGGGGGTTTGTTAGTTAAATGACCTGAAGGGAAAATAGGCTCTTGGGGTTTAAGGTTTTCGATCGTTTGTTTTATAAGTATGGCTAGGCCGTCTTCCGTCACAGCACTTACAGGTACTATTGCACTGAAATTATGGATGGCAGAATATCGTTCAATTACGGGCAGGAGACGTGATTTTGATACGATATCTATTTTATTAATGCAAAGAATTGACAATGTGCCACCCTTTTTCAGTTGTTCAATTAACTCTTTCTCTATGTCCCCTGGTGGCCTGGGCTCCACAACTAGGATTGCAATGTCTGAATCTGCGAGTGCGTTCTTGAGCTGGTGAGACATTGCTTTATCAAGATGATCACGACCCAAGGTCAAATACCCAGGAGTATCCAAAAGGGCTGCTTGAAAATTTTCATTCTGCAAAATACCTAGCAGTGCATGTCTAGTTGTATGGGGTTTAGCTGAAACAATAGAAAGTTTCTGACCCACTAAAGCATTTAGCAGAGTTGATTTACCAACATTCGCTCTACCTACTATAGCTATAAAACCACTTCTGAATTCCATGGGTACATTATCGATTCTTAGTGTCAGGTATTACAAGAATCCTTGAGTCGGTTGCGTGAATAAAAAGCGAGGTTAGAATTAAACTAATTTTAAAGTTGAATCTGATACATGTCATAATTTAAATTTCAGGATTTAGCCATAGGAGAAAATAATGGTTAGTCTCGACCCACATGGGGTTTACGGTGAACTGGGAGTTAATCCCATAATCAATGCTATAGGCAGCCTGACTCTTTTGGGTGGATCCACTCCCCCAATAGAAGTCAAAGAGGCAATGGATGCAGCAGAATCTGCGTATGTGCCTATGACTGAGTTACAAAAAAAGGCTGGTGAGTACATTGCAAAATTGGTTGATGTCCCCGCGGCGTATATAACCTCTGGTGCAGGTTCGGCTTTGACTCTAGCCACAGCTGCTTTAATGGCTGGAGATAACGATTCTAAAATCCAGCAGCTGCCCGACACATCTGGTATGAAAAATGAAATTTTAATTCAACGCAGAAGACGATATTGGTACGATAGGTGTTTAGAACTCGCAGGTGCAAAATTAGTTGAATTTGGGAACGATACTCGAACCACAACATCAGATCTGGAACGAGCAATTGGCCCGAATACTGTTGCAATACACTGCTTTGTCCAAGAAGAAGCAGTTGATGACTATAGTCTTTCGCTCGAAGACACATTAAAAGTAGCTTCTAAGGTGGGGTTACCAGTAACAGTGGATGCTGCAGGTCAAGTATATCCTTTAGAAAATATTGGTAAGTATGTAAGGATGGGAGCTGATTTTCAATGTGTCGCGACAAAATATATAGGTGCCCCTCAGTCAACTGGCTTGGCGCTTGGTAGCAAAAATTTCATCGATCATTTAGCACTACAGTCATTTGCTAGCTATGAGGGTAGGAGGATCAGAGGAGTTGGACGTCCTCAGAAACTTGACCGGCAGGAAATCATGGGTGCTGTTGCTGCTGTTAAACGTTGGTTCTCACTGAACCATGAAGAGCGTCTTGATGATGCTGAAATGAGAAGCCAAACGATCATCTCCCTGTTACAGGGAATACCCGGAGTAGACGTTTCATTAATAGAAAACGTTGTAGGGCATAATGCTTTTGGTGTGAAATTGACAGTAGACTCTAGCATCACCGGATTAGGCCATGCAGAAATAGTAGAGAGTTTGAAAAATGCAGAACCTCCCATTTGGACAAGGGCACGAGAAGGTGAGGATTTCATTGACTTGCATGTCTATGGTTTGGCTATAGGTCAGGAAATAATCGTAGGAGAGAGCATATCCAGTTTATTTGTTTGAGAATTCAACGAGTTCGTGAAGGAGTCTCAGCGTTTTAATATTTTCAGGGATATCAAAACCATCGACGGATTCATTTAAACGCCCAAGGTATCCGTCGACTGCACCGAGCTCAACGCAACGTTGAATATTTTCTTCTTCTTCTTTTTCGCTGGGCAATAAGTTACGACCAGAAAGTTGAGACAACGCTGCAACCAGGCCATAACCACCCCAATTAGAAACACTAGCAATGACCAATTGGGAGCATTTAGTAACCGCGGGATCATCTGGGAGTTTAGGAATGCCAGAAATAATTTCCGATAAATTGCCCATTCCTATTTCATTGCCGCCATCACCTATACCAACTGACCTGTCAATTAAACTAACAAAAGGATCTAGCTTTGCAGTGTATTCTGAAATGTCCATCGAGCGCATATTACGGTATTTGCCGTCGGCACTTGTACTACATCTTTCAATTGATATGAACAAAGACGGTTGGAACTCTTTACAAACGGCATGAGCAAAATTCTCACTATCGTCCCAATCTCCAATCGGGCTTTTATACAACTTTAAATTTTTATCAAGACCCTGCATGACATCATTACTGTAATGGTCAGTTAGATAGGCCACAGGAATACCTAGTGAACTTAAAGCATTGCCTATAGCTAACGCCCCGGGAGGTCCATCAGTCTCGATTGCATCGCAAGACAAAATATAAAATCCTGTTGCTATCAAGACTGGACCTTTTTGTTCGAGAATAAATTGAGCTGCACGAGTACAAAAATCGGGTTGTAAGAAAGGCCGAAGTGCAGACATAGACCTCTTGTCTTCTCTTAGAATTATGTCTTCTATGGAAGGAGTTAACATTTCCACACTAGTTTACAATTCTCTCAGGCTGGTTGTTACTGAGTAATGATCCAAATCCTTTAATCGGCTGTTCATACCCCAAAAACCTAAGAGTGGCCCAGATAGTAGCTTGGTTTGATGTGACTACGGGTTTTCCTAATTCTCTCTCAAGTGTTTCTGCTACCTCAATAGCCCTCCAGTTGGTGCACGACAAGAAAAAACCATCTGCGGATTGGTCGAGATTTTGCTTGCAGAATTCCAAAATTTGGTCCGGCGTCTGATCACCTATATCGAGATTTGAGACTAATTGCTGACCTGCCATACTTGTCACATCGAATCCACTGTGGACGAGAAAATCTGTAAGTCGTTGGTTAATTGAATCAAGGTAAGGAGTCACAACTGAAAGTCGCTTTATTCCTTGAATATTTAAAGCAGCAATTACTGCAGGAGTCGTACCGATTGCTCCTGTTCCTGAAGATACCTCACTCAAGCGTGCCAATAAGCTTTGATCATAGCCTGGTCCACCAAGGAAGCTGCCGCTAGTACATGCATAAGTGATTACATCGACGTCTGCTGAAGCCAGCGATTTTGCAGCAGATTCTGCTTCTAAATTCATTCTTTCTAGAGATTCTATTGTTGTTTCGACTAGAAATACCCGGGCGGAATGCAATGATGCATTAGCAGGCAGAACATAATGGAAGTCAGGTTCCACCGTAGAATTAGATGATGGAATGATGAGGCCAATTCGTTGTTTTCGGGAGCCCATATTTACCTCCTTGCAGTTATGCTTGCGTCTATACTACTGCAACTCTAAAGAAATAATTGAGTAGAGTCACTAAACTCGTCTAATATAACTGAAGAGGTTTCTTGTGGATATAATCGGAATTGATACGGGCGGGACTTTCACTGACTTTATATTGATGCGTGCAGGTCAGTGGCACACATTGAAAGTACCATCAACTCCCAGTGACCCATCTGTGGCAATAGAGCAAGGCATAAGGACTTTGGCGGCTGAAAAATTGTTAGTTGCTCATGGCACTACTGTTGGCACTAATGCTCTCCTTGAAAGAAAGGGTGCAAAAACAGTGTTAATTACTACTAAGGGCTTTGAAGATGTACTTCAAATCGGGAGACAGGCTAGGCAGGAGTTGTACGCGCTGGAGCCAAGTGCGAGTGATGAACTTGTTTCAAACCATTTGAGGTTCGGTGTTACGGAGAGGATAAATTCAAAAGGTGAAGTCATCCAGAAGATCGACTTTGCTGAATTGGAAAAAATAGTCAAGGAAATCGCAAAATTAAAGCCCTCATCAGTTGCTATATCTCTCATTTTTAGTTTTCTAGACCCTACTCATGAAATGATTATTGCTGATCAAATAATAAAAAATATTCCTGGATGTTTTGTTTCTATATCCTCGGAAATTCTCCCAGAGTTCAGGGAATTTGAAAGAACAAGCACTGTCGTTGGCAATTCCTATATTGGGCCTGTAATGTCTTCATACCTAGGTCGATTATCAGGGATTGCTTCTCAAATGCGGATTATGCAGTCATCGGGGGGAAGCATTTCGGCCGAATGGGCTAAAAGGCACCCTGTGCGGACAGTATTAAGTGGACCCGCAGGTGGAGTTATAGGTGCTTCATATGCAGCCAAACTGTCAGGGATTGGCAATTTTATTACATTGGACATGGGAGGAACTTCTACAGATGTATCACTTTGCCCAGAGGGAATCCAACTAGCCCACGAACACGCCGTTGGAGGTATCCATTTGGGAGTCCCTTCAGTTGATATTCATACTGTGGGCGCAGGTGGTGGTTCTATTGCGAAAGTTGATATCGGAGGAGGTCTTCGTGTGGGTCCTGAATCTGCGGGTGCGAATCCGGGCCCTGCGTGTTATGGCCATGGGGACACGCCTACTGTCACCGATGCCAATTTAATTCTAGGTCGTTTATTACCCAGCAGATTTGCTGGCGGTGTTTTGAAGCTGGATAGCGCAGCTGCTAGAAACAGCATTAGTAGCCTTTCTCAAAGTGTCGGTACGAGTATTGAAAGTACGGCGCTAGGGATAATTCGCATAGTAAACGCGATAATGGAAAGGGCACTGCGAACTGTTTCGTTAGAAAGGGGTTTCGATCCACGTGATTTTGCGTTAGTTGCGTTTGGTGGAGCTGGGCCTCAGCATGCTTGCGAGCTAGCTGAGGGATTGGGGATTAAGACAGTTCTTATTCCTCAATTCCCCGGACTGCTTTCTGCCTTGGGTGTTGGTATTGCTGATATCGTGCGTGATTATTCACGAACGTTGATGGTAAAAGGCGAAAAGAGCCTTTTACATGTAGAGGAAGTGTTAACTAATTTAGAGTCAGATGGCTTTAAGTCTTTGAGTGAAGAAAATAAAAACACGTCAGGCGCTTATTCGGAACGTTCGATTGACGCAAGGTATATCGGCCAAGCTTTTGAATTAAATATCAGCTGGCCGAGTTCATCTGACTTAACACTTGAGTCGGTTACCACACGATTCCACAATGCACATGAGCAACGCTTCGGGTATTACAACAGAAATGCTGAAATTGAGATTGTTACAGCTAGGGTTCGAGTGGTATTACCTGCTCCTCCACCGAGTGTAAAAGCTCAAGAGCCATCGAATAGGAACCTCAGCCCTATCGATGAATGTGAATTGTTCTTCTCAGAACAAGCTTCAAAGGGAATGATTTATGACCGAGAGCATCTAGATGTCGGACAACGTATAAAGGGACCAGCACTGATTACTCAAATGGATGCTACTACCTTAGTGCCAGTAAAATGGACAGGTGAAGTAGATCCTTATTTCAACCTAATCCTTCGGCTGGAGAGTGGTGATAATGACAGTAGATAAGATTTCCATAGAGGTATTCCGCAACCTTCTTTCCTCTGTAGCAGAGGAGATGGGAGTGACTCTGGGCAGGACGTCTTACTCAGCTAATATGAAGGAAAGAAGAGATTATTCATGTGCCGTTTTTGATCCATCAGGAAATATGGTTGCCCAAGCGGCCCATATACCTGTCCACCTAGGCGCTATGACTGCTTCAGTTAAGGCTGGTCTAGAAAGGTTGTCATTGAAGCAAGGCGATATTGCAATTCTGAATGATCCATTTCTTGGGGGCACACATTTACCCGATATCTCATTGATGGCTCCTGTTTACGATAATTCAGAACAATTGCTAGGTTTTGTTGCTAACAGGGGGCATCATGCTGACGTAGGAGGCATGACCCCTGGGTCTCTTCCTTTGTCTAATGAGTTGTATCAAGAAGGAATAATAATTCCACCTTTGAAACTGGTTGAATCAGGGGTTACTAATGACGCTTTACTTGAAATAATTTGCAGAAATACTAGAACTCCTGATGAAAGAATCGGAGATTTCAATGCCCAAATAGCAGCTATCCATACCGGGCAAATAAGGCTGAATGATTTAAGTAAAAGATATGGCACTCCTTCTTTACACTCTCATATGAGTGCCCTTTTGGACTATTCACATAAGCTCACTTTGGCTGCATTAAGCTCTTTGCCTAACGGGCAGTTCGCATTTGAAGACTATATAGAAGATGACGGATTGGGTAATGAGCACCTAAAAATTGCCTGTACAGTCACTTTGTTCGAAGGAAAAGCAACCTTTGACTTTTCAGGGACATCAGGCGAAACACAAGGTTGTGTAAATACGCCATTAGCAGTAACTGAATCAGCTGTCTTATATGCCGTAAGATGCATTGCTGGCACAGAAATCCCCGGTAATGATGGTGTTAGACGAGCTTTATCAATTCAGGCTCCAGAAGGATCATTAGTTAATGCATTGCCTCCAAGAGCTGTGAGTGGCGGTAATGTTGAAACATCGCAAAGAATAACTGATGTTTTATTTGGAGCATTAGCGAAAGCGGCCCCCAATTTAATACCTGCTGCTAGCCAAGGGACCATGAATAACGTTCTGGCGGGTGGAACCATCGCATCTACAGGCAGAAGTTTTTCTTATTACGAGACTATTGGCGGGGGCACAGGGGGAGGACCCAATGCTCCTGGTGCTTCAGCACTTCAATCGCACATGACGAATACGTTAAATACTCCTATTGAAGCTTTGGAGTACTCGTTCCCTATTCGTGTTAGATCCTATGGTGTCCGGCATAAATCTGGAGGGAGAGGTTTGCATTCTGGCGGGGATGGGGTCATACGGGAGCTGGAATTCTTAGAGGATACTACTGTTACAGTTATTTCTGAGAGAAGAAATTCAAGACCCTATGGCTTAGAAGGTGGAGAACCAGGTAAAGCGGGTTCAAACAAAGTGATCAAGGCTGATGGATCTACAGTTACGCTTCCTGCAAAATCATCGAGAATTTTGAAAAAGGGGGATATCTTGCGAGTGTCTACTCCTGGCGGTGGCGGCTGGGGCAAACCTGAATAAATGGAGCGGGCGATGGGATTCGAACCCACGACAGCTTGCTTGGGAAGCAAGTACGCTACCACTGCGTCACGCCCGCACAAAATTATTTTAAATTCACAATTTGAAGCCGTCTACACATTTACCGATGCTGATTAATCCATGCGTCATGATCGTCAATGTCTCTATCGTGTAACAATCTATTGAGAAAAATTGTTTTAGACTTTAAGCAAACACCAAACTGAGTATTCGGGAATACACGTTTCAGGATGACAATCAACAAAATAAAAAGTAAAGCTACTTGGATTGACGCAGGTTTACTCCAAAGCATGGATGCAATAGGCATTATAAGAAAACCAATGAGGACCCATGTAGCGGAATTATTAGTTAATTTCCATCCAGCTGTCGCAATTACTATAAAAAGCACCAATTCCATTCTGGCGAGTGCTAGAAGTGCACCAACCGTGGGAGCTATCCCTCTGCCTCCATGGAATTTTAAAAAAATTGGCCAATTATGACCAAGAATGGCCATAATTCCAGCCATAGCCTGAATTTCAATGCTTAGATCTAAGGTATACCTTGCTATATAAACTGGGGTCATTCCCTTTATGAAAACATCGAATATCCCCACAGGGAAAATCCAGAAACGACCCACCTGATACCAAACATTTGCTGCACCTAGCGTCCCTGTCCCTGTTTTCCTTAAATCCAATCCCTTAGCTATTTTGCCGACAAGAAATGCAGAGTTAATAGACCCCAGAATGTACCCATAAGAGAGTATAAATATAGTTTTTGTTACCTCATCCAAAGGCTAAGAGGTCCCCAGGATAGAGCTAGATAAACGCCGCAGCTCATTTACTACAGATTCAGGAGGCCCGGCAGTACCAGGTAAATGCTCGGCCGAAGTACCTACCCCATGATAGTCACTACCCCCGCATGGCAATAGGTTAAGTCGATTTGCAGTATCTAGGAGTTTTTTTTGAATTGAAGGACTGAAATTGGCGTAATGGACTTCAAAGCCTACAAAACCGATATCTGAAATTGTCTCTAGCACCTTTTCATATTCCGTGGCATATATTGGATGCGCCAAAACAGCAACGCCATTAGCATTGCTGATGAGTTCTACCGCCTTTTCCATACTTATATGTGGACGAGACACATCTGCAATACCACCATCATTTAAGTACCCTTTGAAAGCATCTGGGACACTTTTTATATATCCTTTTTCCACCATGGCTTCTGCTATGTGAGGCCTACCAATCCCTGCCTCTCCCGCTATTTCTTGCACTCTGGAAAATTCAATCTTGACACCAAATGTTTCAAGACGATCCACCATTGTTTTTGCTCTTTGGTCACGGTCATACCGAAATTGGGATAGAGATTGCTGGAGTTCAGGATTCATTATGTCGATAAAGTATCCAAGAATATGAAGATCACTTTGTGAGTCCCAAGGATGATCTGCACTGATTTCAATGCCAGGAATTAATTCAAGTTCTGGGAATAAAGACGCTTCTTCGAATGCTTCGCCTAATCCTTCAGTAGAATCATGATCCGTAATTGATGCGATTCTCACTTCTCGTTCAACTAAGAGATTAACCAACTCCGCAGGCGTCAACTTCCCATCAGAAAAAGTTGTATGCATGTGAAGATCTACATTTGAAACTTTCTTACTAGGGTGTTTCATTCAATATCCTATCAATCCTACGAATCTCATTTGCCAGGCCGGTGGTTTCATCAATCTGCACAATAACAGAATTGAATTGAGATGGTCCGCCCTCTGCAACGTTTAAACGTTTTGGCATAGCTGTAAGAAACCTGGATAGTACGTCGTCTGGGCGGGATCCTATTATTGAATTAACAGGACCAGTCATGCCAAGATCTGTAACATAACCTGTGCCTCTGGGTAGTAACTTTGCATCTGCCGTTGGGACATGGGTATGTGTTCCAACCAGTGCCGATATACGGCCGTCTAAATACCAACCCATAGCATTTTGTTCTGATGTTGCTTCGGTGTGAAAATCTACGAGAATCACTCTCGGGGGATCTTCTGATAATTCATCAAGTAAATCATCGATTACGGTCCATGGAGAGTGCGTACCCTCAGGCATAAATACACGCCCCTGGAGATTTATTACGGCAACTCCTCCGATTCTTATAATTCCTCTGCCTGGTGCAACTGACGGGTAATTTGCTGGGCGAATTATTGGGGATTCGCCATCTAGTAAAGGGAAAATTTCACGTTGATCCCAAATATGATTACCCGAAGTAATTACATCTACACCCGCATCAAATATCGCTTCAGCAATTTCTGGAGTTAGCCCGAAACCACCTGCAGCATTCTCTCCATTGGCTACTACAAAATCAACCTTTTCTGTTTGCCTTATATCTGGCAGGAAAGCTTCTAAAGCTTTCCTGCCAGGCTTGCCAACAATATCGCCTATTAATAGTACTCTCAATTTTACCTCTAATGAGCTACCGCACTAGATCGCGTTTCTCTCACAACTGTAACTTTTATTTCTCCGGGATACACCAGATTCTCTTCTATTTTTTGCACAACGTTTCTTGCTAAACTCGCAGCCTCTACGTCATCCAGTTCTTCTGGGGAAACTAGTATTCTTACTTCACGGCCGGCTTGAATAGCATACGATTTTTGGACACCAGGAAATGAATTTGCAACATCCTCAAGAGCTTCTAGACGTTTCAGGTAGAACTCGACGGTGTCTCTTCTAGCGCCCGGCCTTGCTGCGCTGATAGCATCAGCTGCTGCAACGATGAACGCCTCTGCAGAACCTCTTGCATCATCGTGATGTTCTGCAATTGCTTGTTTCACAGCATCGGGTAAATTGTAGCGCCTCGCAATTTCATCTCCTATTTCGATATGCGATCCTTCTACCTCATGTGTAAGTGCTTTACCTATATCGTGAAGCAAACCTCCAGCTTTAGAGACTTGTACATCGGCACCAAGCTCCCCTGCTATCATTCCTGCAATTTGAGAAACCTCAACGGAATGCAGTAAAACATTTTCACCGTAGCTGTAACGATATTTTAACCTTCCAACAATTTTGATTAACTCTGGGTGCAAACCTCTTACTCCTGCATCCAATATTGCCTGATCACCAGAGCGCGCCATTGTGTCTTCAACTTCTTCTTGGGCTTTTTCTACAGCTTCTTCAATTCTAGTAGGGTGAATCCGACCATCAACAACTAACGAGGTCAAGGCTATACGCGCAATTTCCCTTCGAATTGGGTCAAAACAGGATAGGGTAACTGCCTCAGGAGTGTCATCTATTATTAAATCGACTCCAGTTGCAGACTCAATTGCTCGAATGTTCCTTCCTTCACGCCCAATTAACCGACCTTTCATTTCATCGTTAGGAAGATTAACTATAGACGTTGTTGTTTCTGAAACGACTTGTGATGCTAAGCGTTGAATTGACAAAGCAATTGCCTTACGAGCCTTTTCATCTGCTTCCGAGTGCATCTTTTGCTCTAGCTCATAGTAGCGCTTAGAGATTTCGTATTCCATTTCTGATTCTGCATTTTGCATTATTTGAGCCTTAGCATCGGCTTCGCTAAGGTTTGCAATAGTTTCGAGTGCTTTAAATCGTTCGCTTTTTAATTCTTCAGCTTCTTCAAGCCTTGATTCAGCAAGCGCTTCGCGTTCTACGATGCTGTCCTCACGCTTTTGAATGCCTTCTTGTCGTTTTTCTACTGTTTCCTCTCGGTTAGATAACCGGCTTTCGGCGCGCTGTATTTCACGGCGCCTATCTTTTATTTCTCTTTCAGCATCACGTCTTGATTCTCGTCCGTCCTCACGGCCTCTATCGACTAGCCTCCTTGCTTCTTTTTCTGCATCTGCCGTTATTCTTTCAGCAGCTGATAAAGCCGTTTTAATATTTCTTTTAGTCGATATGGTTTTTAAAATCAAAACTATGCCTACACCTAAAAGTATGCCTACTATTGCAGTCGCGAATGTAGTTAACATGTCCATGGTGTTCTCCTTAAAAAAAGCCCCTGCTGAATTTTTAATTTAAACAGCATGGGTTTTGAATCACGTTTTTGAGGGACGAGGTAAGAATGTGGAAAATTCACTTCCTTGCTGAAATTGCAGCTGGGAGAATAAATTTCCAACGTAAAGATTCGCATACACAGCCCTCACACTAAAATGTTCAAGGACGAAATGGCGAGGCGAACTTAAAATTTATTGATCAATGCCAGTAGCTACTGCTTCCTGGCTTTCATTTAATTTTCCAGATTCTTCGAAATTGGCCTGAGAAGGTTCTACGTTTTCTGATTCAGTATTTTTCGTGGAATGTTTGTTACGAATTTCCTTTTCCAACTCACCCATTATTTCCGGATTGGCTTTAAGGAAAATTTTTGAGTTTTCTCTGCCTTGCCCTAGTTTGACTTCATTATAAGAATAATTAGCACCTGACTTGCGTAACAGATCTTCCTCGACACCTAGATCCAACAAATCACTAGCTTTACTAATCCCTTCATTGAACATGATATCAAACTCAACTTGGCGGAACGGAGCGGCAACTTTATTTTTGACTACCCTTGCTCTTACTCTTGAACCCACGACTTCAGTCGCTTGCTTTATAGATTCGACACGTCTTAAATCTATTCGAACTGAGCTGTAAAACTTTAGTGCTCTTCCGCCCGGTGTGACTTCTGGGTTTCCAAAGAAAACACCAACTTTTTCTCTCAATTGATTTACAAAGACTACAGCCGTTCCTGATTGGTTGACTACTGCTGTCAATTTCCGTAATGCTTGCGACATTAGTCTAGCTTGAAGACCCACATGAGCGTCACCCATGTCACCTTCAAGTTCAGCTCTAGGAACCAAAGCCGCGACACTGTCTATTATGACTATGTCTAGTGCAGTACTTCTCACAAGATGCTCAACTATTTCGAGAGCTTGTTCTCCAGAATCAGGTTGAGAAATGAGAAGAGAATCGACATCGACGCCACATTTCGCCGCATAAACTGGATCTAGCGCATGTTCTGCATCAATGTATGCTGCGGTTCCACCCTGCTTTTGGCATTCTGCAATAATGTGTTGACATAGAGTAGATTTTCCGGAAGACTCCGCACCAAAAATTTCCGTAATTCTGCCGGTAGGAATTCCGCCAATTCCTAGCGCAAGATCTAATGATATTGAGCCAGTAGGAATAGAGCCAACATGTAATTGTTGTGAGATTTCACCAAGTCGCATGATGGATCCACGACCAAATTGACGTTCGATCTGACTCAGAGCCAAATCTAGGGAATTTGCTTTGTCCTTCTCAGACACTTTATTCGCCTCGCGTCCTAACCGTCCTGTGCACATTGTAGCAGAGTAGTGCAGGTTAGCGTGTTAATTTATATTTACATTATTCTGCCATGCTTTATATACGAACGCGCAATGGACATTTGGCACATTGATTTAAGGAAGATAGGGAGCAAAGCGATTTACAATTGGCAGCCTCCAGTCTCGCCCAAAGGCCCTAGGTGAAATTTTTACACCGGGAGGAGACTGTCTGCGCTTATATTCGCTGCGATCTACCATCGTAAGCGTGTGTTTGAGTAAGCCAGCGTCTATTTTATTTCTATTTAAAGAATCAGTTGAAGCATGACCCTCGATATAGGCTTCTAAAATGGCATCTAAGATTTCGTATGGAGGAAGCGAATCCTCGTCCTTTTGATCAGGCCTTAATTCTGCAGTAGGAGGTCGTTCAATTATAGAAGTAGGAATAATTTCATTTGCTGCAGTTGAATTCAAGTGCTGGCATAATTCTCTAACAAGTAATTTGGGGACGTCTTTGATTACAGCAAATCCACCTGCCAAATCACCATACAAAGTAGAGTACCCAGTGGCCATCTCGCTTTTATTTCCTGTGGTAAGAACAATCGATCCGAATTTATTGGACAATGCCATTAGTAAGTTGCCTCGAATTCTTGCCTGAAGATTCTCCTCGGTAACGTCTTGAGAATACCCAGTAAAAATGTCGGACAAAGTAGTTAGGTATGCATCATAGAGAGGTGAAATAGGGATGGTTAGCATTTTCACATCAAGATTTTCCACCAATTTTTTCGAGTCTGTTTCTGATTGAATGGAAGTGAATTGTGAGGGCATGAAGATAGTGGTCACTTTGTCGTGACCTAGAGCATCAACTGCAATTGCAGTTGTAAGGGCAGAGTCTATGCCTCCTGAAAGTCCTATTACTGCCCCTTTAAAACCTATCTTGTTGACATAGTCTCTAGTGCCCAAGACTAACGCTGAGTAAACTTCAGATGACGAGTCAAGTGCTGAGTGAATATTTGGCTTTATGCTCCTATTAGTTTTTGGGGAAATTGATTGGGTCCAGTAATGTCTGGGCGTAGCAATTTGGAAGTCATCAAAAGTTTCGTTGCCTCCATTTTGAGCTAATTCGACTTCATCAAAGTCAATGTCAGCGATTAGGATATCTTCTTGAAATTGGGGAGATCGAGCAATTAACTCCCCAAGGTGATTGTATATGCAGCTTTGACCATCAAAAACCAATTCATCTTGCCCACCAACCAGATTGCAATATGCGACAACAATTTGGTTTTGTTGTGATCTCTGAACGAGTAACTCGGCCCGTTCGTTACCCTTGCCTCGATGATAGGGAGACCCATTAATATTGACTACTAATTGTGCCCCGGAGGCACGGTACACATTGCATGCACTAGGGTCATACCAAATATCCTCACATACGCATACTCCAATACCTACACCTTTGTGATGAATAACCGTGCATTCTTTGCCCGATTCAAAATAACGTTGCTCATCAAAAACTCCATAATTAGGGAGGAAAATTTTATGATATCGGGCTATTAATTCACGCTGGAATATTACTGCAGCAGAATTAAATAGGGCGTCTCGTGTTTTCGTAGGAGAACCTACTATCACAAGTATTTCAGAGGTATTGGATACAATGGTATTCAGGCACTTTTCAGCTTCATCCAAGAACTGGCTTTTAAAAAGTAAATCTTCTGGCGGGTATCCAGTTATGGCTAGCTCTGGGAATGCTAGTACATCCACACCTTCAGATTCGGCCGTGCTGATACATCGCAAAATTCGATCAGTATTCGCGTCTAAGTCACCGACTGTTTGATTGACTTGGGCTAAAGCAAGACGCAATTGACTCATTACCACCTGTGGGCTTGAATATTCACAAGTTAAAAGACAAGTTTAATGATAGCACAGGAATAGTGAGCTATAGAGACTTACAATTAAACCTTGGTTCGGCGTCTTCGTCTGGCAGACCTTCTGGCTGCAATTCTAGCTTTTTCACCCTTCGACCGGAAAAAACGTCGATCTTTGTGCTGCTTGAGCACTCCTGTTCGGGTAACAGCAGAACGAAAACGGCCTACGAGGCCTTCACCACTTTCACCATCTCTTAATGTAACAAATGCCATAACGCTATAAGGCTACCACACTTGTTAATTATCCGACAACGATATAATTTCGAAAGGACACACATTTCGCTATGGCTAACCCTTTTAGTATAATGTAGATGCTCCGTACTTAATCGATGGATGGTGTGAATTGCCTATTTATGCATATGAGTGTGAAACCGGCCATGAATTTGATTTAAGGCAAGGCTTTCATGAAGAACCCGTAGCTTCTTGCCCTGAATGTGAAGCACCTGCTAGAAGGCGGTTCCATGCTGCCACTGTTATATATAAAGGGTCAGGTTTTTATACTACTGACTATGCTAGAAAAACACATGGTGCTGATTCGAATTCTAAACCGAGCAAGAAAACAAGCGAGACGACAAAATCAGATACTTCTGGCACCAGTACGGAAGCTTCTTCTAGCAAAACAAAATCCTCTGCAAATTCTAACGAGTAAAGTTTATGCGCGCCTTGGTACAGAGAGTTTCTCGCGCTGCTGTTTCAGTAAGTAACAAGGAAATTGCTTCAATAGGCAATGGGCTGGTAGTTTTTTTGGCTATTGGCAAAAGTGACTCTATGCCAGATGTCGATTATCTGGTTAACAAAATTACGAACCTTAGAATTTTCTCGAATAATGACGGTAAATTTGATCAATCTGCACTCGATAGGAGGGCTGAGCTTTTGGTGGTTAGCCAATTCACCTTGTACGCCGATACACGTAAGGGCCGCAGGCCAAGCTTCACTGGTGCTGCAGAGCCAGTTGTGGCAAATGAGTTATTTCAGAAAGCCATCGACTTGTTCAAGAGCTTTGATCTAAATATTTCTACAGGAATTTTTCAGGAAAAAATGAGCGTAGAAATAGTTAACGAAGGCCCTGTTACGGTTTGGATTGATAGCAAAGATAAGGATATCTCTAGAAATTCTGCATGAAATAATTCTAATTTTGCTATTTTTCTAAATTGATGTCTAAACTGAGATCTAGTGCAGGAACTGAATGTGTGATGGCACCTGTCGAAATAAAATCAACCCCAGTTAAGGCCACATCCTTAATAGTACTCAAAGTAATTCCACCAGAAGCTTCAGTTAGCGCTTTTCCTTTGCATTTAGCTACTGCCTCTCTCATTTGAACAAGATTCATATTATCAAGCATCACGATGTCCGCCCCTGATTCGAGAGAATGCTCAACTTCTTGAATTGTTTCACATTCAACTTCGATTTTGACAGTATGAGGCGCTAAAAACCTTGCTTTTTTAATAAGGTCATAGAGGTTTAGATTTTCTTTAGCAGCAGCAGCAATATGATTGTCTTTAATTAGCACACCATCAGCTAAGTTCATGCGGTGATTTTTCCCACCACCTGCTCTTACAGCAGCTTTATCTAGAATACGCCATCCAGGTACAGTCTTACGTGTGTCAATTAAGGTTGCATCTGTATCAGCAATTGCAGACACATATTTGCTCGTCAATGTGGCAATGCCACTCATCCGTTGCATGAAATTCAATGCAGTCCGTTCTGCACGCAAGATACTTGCTATAGAACCTTCCAGTTCAATAACGTTTTGACCTTTAATAACATGCGTCCCATCCTGAATGCTGGAAAAAATGGATATGCCAAGATCTACTTGATGGAATACTTCTATGCCAACATCAATCCCTGCAATTATTCCTGCCTCTTTTGCAACAACTTTTGCTCTGCACGTTATTCCTTGCCCTAATATTCTGGTAGTTGTATCGTTAGCTACTTCATCTTCGGCCAAAGCTTGGTTTATTAGAGCTATAGTCCCATGCCATTTGTGGAGCACATTTCACCTCTAATCCCGTTTGAACAAAATATTTGGTTAGTCACGTACGACACTATTAGTAATTTGCAGCATGCGTTCAAGGGCTTCACGGGCTTGAATTTTCGTATCTGTAGGTACAGAAATAATGTTAATAGGATTATCTGACTTCAATTCATCCAATACCCAAGCAACATAGGCAGGATGGATTCTGTACATTGTAGAACATGGGCAAACTACCGGGTCTAAGCAAAAGATTTTTTTATCAGGGTTATTCGACTGTAAACGGTGAACTAGGTTGATTTCGGTTCCAACCCCCCATGTACTCCCCGGTTCAGAGTTCGAGACAGTAGAAATAATTTTTTCTGTCGATCCGTTAAAATCAGCCTCACAGACCACCTCTTGGGGGCACTCTGGGTGAACTATTATCTTCACACCAGGATGCTTAGATCGTGCAGCGTGGATCTGTTGCGGTCTAAAACGAGTGTGGACGGCACAATGCCCTCGCCACAAAATTACCTTAGCGCGCTTGAGATCATCATCTGAAAGCCCCCCGTATGGTTTATAAGGGTTCCACACTACAATTTCATCAATAGGTATGCCCAACGCTAAAGCCGTATTCATCCCTAAGTGTTGATCAGGTAAAAATAAAACCTTAGATCTTTGTTGGAATGCCCATTTCATAACTGAAAGTGCGTTTGATGACGTGCATACTGCTCCGTTGTTGCGCCCACACAATGCTTTTATATCAGCTGTTGAATTCATGTAGGTAATTGGAGTAACTATATCGGGTCCTACTACGGCAGTTAAATCAGACCAACAATCGAGAACATCTTCTGTGCTGGCCATGTCCGCCATTGAACATCCTGCAGACATATTCGGCAAGATTACTTTTTGGTGATCACTGGACAAAATATCTGCAGTTTCAGCCATAAAATGAACGCCTAAGAAAACTATATGTTCTGCAGTTTTTTGGTCTGAGGCGTATACGGAAAGCTTGTACGAGTCACCCTGCAAATCTGCATATTTGATAACTTCTTCCCTTTGATAATGATGACCCAGTAATACAACTTTTTGACCCAGTAAATCTCGTGAGGTTTTGATACTTTGATCAAGTTCCTCTGCAGTGAGGTTTGTATAATGTGAAGGAATTTTTTGCCAATTTACGTTGGCTTTCATTTCTTCAATTAGAGGCTTTGCAACTAGATCATCTTCAGATCTACAAAAAGCCCCCTGTTCCATTTCTGTTACGGGTAGCAATGGGACTCGCAATTGTTTAGTTGCCATTATCTCGTCTCACAAATTTGAAAAGGTGGCTAAGTTTAGCATGAATACTGCATTAAACAGACAACACGGAGATTTCTGTATATGGGTCACTGTACTCGCCCTTTAGTGACCACGGAGAGGTTTCATTTATCCTCACGTTAACCATATCGCCAAGTTTGAGGTTTGGAGCCTCAAAATATACCAACTTATCTGTCCTAGTGCGTCCTCGCCAAAATGAATCTTTAGTTCCGTCGATTAATACTTCTTGATGTGTATTTCTATATGAAACATTGAGTTCTGTAAGAATTTCCTTTTGCAATGACTCTATTTCAGCTAGGCGAACTTTCTTGTCTTCACTCGAAACATTGTCTTCCATTTTCCTATCGGCAAGGGTGTTTGGGCGGGGTGAGTAAGCTGCAGAATGCACTTTGTCAAACCGAATGTCCCTAACCATCTCAAGTGTTTTGTTAAATTGTTCGTTTGTCTCCCCTGGGAAACCGACAATTAAGTCAGTAACAACGGCAACACCGGGTATGGTTGATCGAACGCGGTCAATTAACTCACGGTAATCATGGTTTGTGTATCCGCGGCGCATATTTTCAAGGACTTGGTCGGCTCCTGCTTGAAAAGGCAAATTCAAATTTTCCATAACCTTCGGAAGCTTAGCTACAGCGTTGAGAATTCGATCGCTCATGTCATTTGGATGCGAAGTGAGGAACCGGATTCGACTTAGAGAAGGAACTCTGTCATGCACCTCTTGTAGTAGATCAGCGAGGTCAGGAGAACCTTGCAGGTCATGGCCGTATGAATCAACATTTTGTCCTAATAAAGTAACTTCAAGAACTCCTCGGTTTGACAGCATCTGACATTCAAGAACTATCTCTTCAATTGATCGAGATACTTCACGCCCTCTGCGATGAGGGATAATACAAAATGAGCAGAATTTATCGCAGCCATGAATGATAGGTACATGTGCTGTAACGTTTGGGTTGGTAGGAAC
Source organism: uncultured Dehalococcoidia bacterium (assembly GCA_964391355.1). Taxonomy (GTDB): domain Bacteria; phylum Chloroflexota; class Dehalococcoidia; order Lucifugimonadales; family Australimonadaceae. The sequence goes on from CAYMJY010000005.1 coordinate 36,133, forward strand.
ATGGGGCCCAATACAGCCCTCTATATCGATTCCGAAACGATTACCTAACTGATCAATTAGTGGTGTGAAATTTTGGGGTTGCATGAAAACATCTACAAAAGGAAATTGTTTGTGCAATGCCTCTTTATTTGGACCAACCATGCAACCCATTAATGCGAGGGTGCGGCCGGGCGAAGATTCGCGCCAAGGTTTAAGGCTGGTTAACATTCCAACTACTCTATCCTCAGCATTTTGACGAACAACACAGCTGTTGAGGACAATGACATCCGCTTCTTTCGGCCTTAGTGTTTGAACTAGACCTAATTTTTCTAATGCAGAGCCCATTCTCTCAGAATCGGCTGTATTCATTTGGCATCCAACAGTCCATAGGTAAAAGTTTGACACGGTTTCCTCGAATACTGGCCTGTAAATATTGGTTTACTCTGGCGGAGGGAGCGGGATTCGAACCCGCGAGGGAGCTTTTAACCCCCAACCCGCTTAGCAGGCGGGCGCACTAGGCCTCTATGCGACCCCTCCAACCAATGCAATGATACCAAGGCCTAGCCTTTGTCACCACTTTTTCTTTTGACATTCAAACTAAAAGCTCGGTCGGCGCATGATAATCAAACCAAAAGTAGCTGTAGCCAGAACAAAGCTGCCTAGTAAAAATACGGGAGCCCAAGTTCCGTTGAGTTCGTACAACCAAGAGCCTGTAATAGGTCCTAGGCTGAGTGCCAACATTTGAAATGGAGCAGTAAATCCCGATATTGAACCAAAAGAGTTCCTACCAAAATATTGAGCTATGATTATGTTTAGTAATGCGCCTTCTCCTCTTAAAGCGAACCCAAACAGTCCAGAAAGAGTTATTGCTAGTAGGGTACCGGAGCTACCTAAGAAGAGGAGAGTAATAACCGTCCCACAACCAGTGGCTATTACGGCCAGAGCTCTTTCAGAAAACTTTTCTGATAAGAAGCCCCACAGTATTGCCGAAACGGCTCCAGCAAATGCAAAAGTGCTTAGTGAAATTACACCTATAGTCTCGGATATTCCACTATCGACAAAAAACGCAACCATATGAAAACTCACTAGCCCTGTGGAAAAAGCACTTGCTGACATTCCATATGTGATGAGCCAAAATGCGATAGTTTTTCTGGCTTGGTTTAGTGAAAAAGAAGGTTCAATAACTTCAAGGGTATTGTTTTTAGATGAACGACTTTTGTGAACCAGTTCGCCATCAGGTAAGAGCCCCAAGTCTTCTGGTTTACGCCTGAGAATACCCACAGTGAATGGCAACATTGCTAACGAAGCGATGCCGAAAATGAGAAAAACAGAACGCCAGTCAACACCTGATCCTGTTAAGCCTCTGGCAAATATTGCAGTAAGAGCAGATCCTAATGCCGGTGCTGTACTGACTATGCCTAAAGCACGACCTCTTTTTTGACGAAACCAATTAACTGCAGCAGTTCTGGGTGTTACTCCTGTTATTGCTGCCATAGTAATAGACCTTGCTATGGTGTATGAGATGAAGAGGTGCCATATTTCTGTGATTCCCGCTAAAGCAAAAAATGCTATCCCTAGGAACAGCATTCCTAAAGACGTAATTGCACGAGTGCCATAACGATCAGCCAAAGCTCCAGAAATAGGCTGCATTACGCCTCCTACAAATGTACCCAAGCTAACCGCTCCAGCGACAGAGCTTCGGCTCCAACCTAGATCTTCAGTGATTGGCAGTAACATTGCACCAAAAAATACTTGGCTATTACCGGCTCCTATTAAGGAAGTTACAACCAAAACGGACAAAATGTACCAACCATGGAAAACGCGCGGTTTATGAAGTTTCATATTATTGAGTTGTTAAATCCCAAGAGGCACACTAAAACTGGAGCATGAACAAATTCCCAGTCACATAATAGACGGTTGTTCAGAAAGCTCACGATTTTGTAAAAAATGAGAATAAGGTGCTTCAGCAGTATGGGCGGCATGAGTTAAAGGATCACAAGCATCCCCTATCCATACTTCTCCGTCTTCAAAAAATTCACGTTTCCAAATTGGAACGACGTGTTTGATTCGGTCGACTGCGTATTGAGTGGCAAGAAATGCTTCTAGCCGGTGTGGTGAAGCAATGGCTACAACAAGACTAACCTCACCAATCTCAAGCCTTCCTATACGGTGGAGAGCTGCAATATCTGAAAGCCCAAAGCGAACTGCTGTTTCATTCAGAACTTTTTTCAATACCTTGGTTGCCATAGTAGCGTGCGTCTCATATTCAAGACGTATGACTTTCCTGTTATTCGTTTCATCCCTTGTGGTTCCTTCAAACGTAACAACCGCTCCATTTGAATCTTTCCTTACTAAATCCGCCACATTAGAGGTGGTGATGGGTTCAGCAGTTATTTTTGCATCAACACCTCCTGAGACAGGTGGGTAAAGGGCAATCTCATCACCTTCTTTAACCCTATATTCAAGAGATGCAAACTCTTCATTCACAGCAATGAGGTGAGGTTTAAAGTTTTCTGGTATTGAATGGACAACTTGTATTAACAGATCAATTACGTGTCCAACCGTATCAAGCTCGGAGTTTTCTAATTCGACACGGTTTGTTCCAGCGATGTCTCTGTAAGATGCAAAAAGTCTGACTGTAACTTTCATACAATGATTATAGCTGGGACCATTGCCATAGCATAATTATCTAAATCAACGGTAAATGCTATGCTTTGATTTATGGGTAAAAGTAATCAATTTGGTGCCTCATTGTTTGATCATTCTGCAGATAGAGATTTGTTGGGTCTAAAGCCACTTGCAGCTCGAATGCGACCGTTGTCTTTGAGCGAGTTTGTCGGGCAAGAAAAAATTTTAGGACCGGGATCAGTCTTGTTGAGAGCTATTAAAGCAGATGCATTGCCTTCTTTTGTTCTTTGGGGCCCACCAGGATCAGGGAAAACAACGATAGCTCTAATGATATCGAGAACTACCCGTGCATTTTTCGCTCCTTTGTCTGCAGTCACCTCTGGAGTAGCTGACCTGAGAGCTGTAATTGCTCAGGCACGTGACCTGTGGATAACAGAAAGAAGGAGAACGATTTTATTTGTTGATGAGGTGCATAGGTTCAATAAAGCCCAACAAGACGTGATACTGCCTCACGTGGAAGAAGGTACTGTAATACTGATTGGTGCAACAACTGAGAATCCTTCCTTCGAAGTGAATTCCCCATTGCTATCTCGTGCGCGTGTTTTTCGTTTAGAACCACTTTCCAATTTTGATTTGCTGAGCATATTAAACCGAGCAATTGGAGATGAAGACCATGGGTTAGGGAAGCTGAAACTAAATTTTTCAGAAAATGCGATGCACTTAATTGCTAATATGGCCTCTGGTGATGCTCGCCAGGCTTTAAATACTTTGGAATTAGTAGCGCAGCACGTTGAAAAGTCAGACGGAGCATACGGAGAAATAACCGTTGAAATTGTTGAAAAGGCAACGCAGAACCGACTGCCACGTTATGACAAAAATGCTGATCTGCACTTCGATACTATATCTGCATTTATTAAATCAATGAGAGCTTCAGACCCAGATGCGACTATCTACTGGCTTGCAAGAATGCTAGAGGCTGGGGAAGATTTGATGTTTATTGCAAGGAGGATTGTTATTTTGGCTGCCGAGGACATAGGCTTAGCTGATCCAAATGCCTTAACAGTAGCCATTGCAGCTCAGCAAGCAGCCCATTTTATTGGTTACCCGGAAGCTGCAATTCCACTAACTGAGGCTTCTTTGTATATGGCATCAGCTCCCAAGAGTAATGCTTCGTATAAAGCATTGCTTTTTGCAAAAGAAGAAGTAAAAAATGGGCAACAATACTCTGTCCCTTTGCACTTAAGAAATCCTGTTACAAATCTCATGAAAAAAATGAATTATGGGGAAAATTACAAATACCCACACGATGAAGAAGGCCACTTCTCTGGCCAGAGAAACTTGCCTCAGGAAATAATTTCAAAACGTTTTTACCATCCATCAAAAGAGGGTTACGAAGCGAACATTAAGAAGAGACTGGATGAATGGTGGGGCTCGTTAAGAGATAAGAGTGATGGTTCAATCACTTAACTGAATGCGAGATCGACTCAATTACTTCATCTATGTCCTCGGAGTTAATACCGTAGTGAGTGACTAGCCTGACCGAACCATAAGATGCCCCTGCTAAAACCCCATTTTCCTTTAAGCGACTTAAAAAGTCTCCCGTGTTCATACTGAGTGGGCGCAGGTAAACCATGTTCGTTTCTATAGAATCATGCAACACTTCTAATCCCGGGATATGCCGCAAGTTATCTGCCAGTTTTCTTGCATTTTCGTGGTCTTCTGAGAGTCTATTAACCATATTACCCAAGGCCCAAATTCCTGCAGCTGCTAAAATGCCTCCTTGCCTCATCCCTCCTCCTAACATTTTTCTGATTTTCCGTGCTTTTTCTATGAACTTTGTTGAGCCACATACCACGGAACCTACGGGACAAGACAGGCCTTTAGAAAGGCAGAATGTAACGGAATCAACTGGGTCGACCAACTCATGTACTGGAATATTTTGAGCAACAGCAGAATTAAAAATCCTTGCGCCATCGAGGTGGACAGGAACATCGGACTGGTGTGCTATCTCCACTATTGCTTCAATTTCGGATACGGTGATTGCAGCGCCACCCGCTCTGTTGTGGGTATTTTCAATCTCTATCATGCTCGTGGTCGGGAAGAATCCTGAGCTGGGGCGAATAGCGGCGCTTAAGTGATCAGTGTCTGGTACCCCACGAAAGTTAGTAGGAACTGCGCGCATTTGCACGCCACCGAATGCTGCTAGAGCTCCGACTTCGTTCAATAAAATATGTGACGAGTCCCCAACAATCGCTTCTGACCCCTGCGGGCACCAAGTTAAACCAGAAATGAGATTGCCCATAGACCCGCTAGGAACGAATAGCGCATCTTCTTTATTCATGATTTTAGCTGATAGTTTTTCTAGCTTATTTATAGATGGATCTTCTTTGTATACATCGTCTCCTAGTTCTGCAGCTGCCATTGAAGCGCGCATTTCATCAGGAGGTTGAGTAACTGTGTCACTTCGTAGATCTATAAAGTTTGTGGATTTCAGAGTCATAATCCCCCATGGATATAAATAATTAGAATTTGATTTCCTAAACAAAAGATACTAAGCACATTAGTATCAAGCGAATGTCCTAACACTGTAAACTTAGGTTGTGAAATTTAATACTGCAAGTGCTATAAGTTTGATACTGGCTATATTCATATTCATACTCGACCAGAGTACAAAACTTATTGTGATCAATAAATTGTCGATTGGTGAGTCCTGGCCAGTAGATGGGTTTTTCCGATTGACTCATGTGGCGAATACTGGAAGTGCCTTTGGGTTAATGTCAGGCCAAAACCACCTTTTGAGCATAGTTGCTTTATTAGGCATTTTAGCTATTTTGTGGTTTTTACTGCGTGGCGCAACAGATTTTTTGGTTAAAATTGCGCTTGGGTTAATGCTGGCAGGAGCATCGGGCAATTTTATAGATCGAATAGTCAATGGGCATGTTACAGATTTCGTAGATATTGGGCCTTGGTATATTTTCAACGTTGCTGATTCAGCAATAGTAGTTAGCGTTGCCATTCTAATTTTCTTTTTTATTTTTGGGAAAGAGACTGCTCCTGAAAAATTAATCTCAAGTGAAATTGCTGAAGAAACCGTGAGCAATGAATCAAATTAGGCAAAGCAGGTATTTCCGGGCTGTTTTTGACCTCGCTGAAGAACTTAGACTTGATCGCTTCCTCGCTGAAATTCGGGACGATTTAAGCAGATCAAGAATTTCGAATTTAATTCGTTCAGGGGATATTACATTAAACGGTAAAGAGACTAAGCCTTCTGCAACTTTGCATCGCGGCGATCTCATTGAGGTTCGGATACCTGAAATAATTCAAACAGAATTAATTGCACAAAATATCCCAATTGAAGTGTTGTTTGAGAATGAAAAAATCCTAGTGATCAACAAACCCTCTGGGATGCCGGTACATCCTGGTCCTGGCCACCCAGATGGCACGTTGGTTAATGCCGTTTTAGCTTTTTCTCCGACTATTAGGGGTATTGGGGGCGAGAATAGGCCGGGAGTAGTCCATAGGCTCGATAAAGATACTTCTGGGTTGATTTTGGTAGCTAAGGACGACCAAGCTCACAATTCATTAACTTATCAGTTAAAAATGCGCTATGTAGAGAAAACCTATATAGCTTTAGTGCAGGGAAGTCCGCCATCTAACAAAGGTGAAATAGATGAACCGATTGGGCGACACCCATATCATCGTCAGCGTATGGCTGTGGTCACGAATGGTCGATCTGCGCAAACGAGCTATAAAGTTTTAAAAAGATTCCCAGCGCATACACTTCTTGAAGTTTACCCGAAAACTGGAAGAACACATCAAATAAGGGTACATCTTGCATTTATTGGACACCCTCTTTATGGAGATTCTATTTACGGTAAAAGAGTAGAAAACTTCAACCGCCATTTCTTACATGCTTCTCGTATAGGATTCTGGTTTCCTGCTAAAAGAAAAGAATGGGCAGAATTTGAGGTACCGCTTCCTGAGGAACTTAGCCTTTTACTAGATAGGTTAAACTAGCTATATGGATGCCAAACATCAAATTAACGAGCAAGCAGTACGGGTACGTTATGCACCTAGTCCAACTGGCGATCCGCATATAGGGAACATTCGTGCTGCTTTATTTGATTGGCTTTTGGCGAAAAAGACTGATGGGGTGTTCATATTACGGATCGAAGATACTGACCAATCACGATTAATCCCAGGTGCATCTGACCGAATAATGGAAGCGCTGAAGTGGCTTGGTTTGAATTGGGACGAAGGTCCTGACATTGGAGGTCCTTACGGTCCGTATATTCAGTCTGAGAGAAAGTCACTTGGGTTTTATGAGAATGCGGTGAAGTATTTGCTAGAGAAAGGAAATGCATACTGGTGCTACTGCTCGACGGAGCGATTAGCTGAAATGCGTAAAGCTCAACAAGCGAACAAACAACCGCCTGGTTATGATCGCCATTGCCGAAATTTAAGCAGTAGCGAACGTGAAAACCTTCGATCAGGAAACCCTCACCCTGTGGTTCGATTTTCAATGCCCTTGTCCGGATCTATAACAGTTACGGATATGGTGAGAGGAGATGTTACTTTTGACCTTAGCCTTTTAGATGATTTTGTCATTATGAAGTCAGACTCGTTCCCTACTTATCACCTTGCTCATATTGTTGATGATCAAGCTATGAAAATTACCCATGTTCTACGTGGTGAAGAGTGGTTACCTTCTTTGCCTAGGCACAAAATACTATGTGAAGCCCTAGGATTTCAAATGCCCGATACAGCTCATTTACCTTTAATACTTGGCCCTGACAAGGCAAAATTATCCAAAAGGCATGGAGCTAGAGCTACCTTAGAATTAAGGGATGAGGGGTATCTTCCTGATGCGGTAATCAACTTCCTTGCTTTGTTAGGTTGGTCTCTTGATGATCACACTGATCTAATATCGCGGACACAATTAGTTGAGAATTTTAGTTTGTCTAGAGTCGGAATTTCTCCAGCGATTTTTGATTCACAAAAACTAGATTGGTTCAATGGTGTGTATATTCGTGGACTTTCTATATCTCAGCTTGCGACTTTAGTTACACCTTTGCTTGAAAATGAACTACCTCAGGAAGTTAAAAGGCCTCTGGATCCTGAATATTTGATAGCGATATTGCAACTAGAGCAAGAAAGGATAAAACATCTTTCAGAAGTTCCAGGCCTAATGTCATTCTTTTTTGTTGATCAGCCAAGCTATAACCCACTTTCGCTGATTCCGAAAAATTCGGATAGAAACAATGTTTTAGAACTACTTAATCGCGCGAATGAATTGTGCGACGGAATCTCTTTGTGGAATACTAATACCCTAGAAAAAAGCTTTCGTGAATTGGCATCTGCATTAGATGTGAAAACAGGTTTATTATTCGGATCCGTAAGGGTTGCAATAACTGGAAGCCAAGCGGCACCACCTCTCTTCGATACTATGCAAGTGTTGGGGAAAGTAGCAGTAACAAAGCGCTTAAAGTCAGCAATTTTCTTCCTAAACGCAATGCCCACCGCATGCTAATTATGCGTTGGCTCGAAGTGCTTACCCTGCTAAACTGAGGAAGGTGGGGATTAGTTTAGCGGTAGAACGCCTGACTCTGACTCAGGTAGGCAAGGTTCG